>JAQGHH010000588.1 GCA_028288945.1 Phycisphaerales bacterium | reverse complement strand
GGAGGTGTAGCGGTGCCCGGGCTGGATCACGACGCGGCCGCGGAGCATCGGGCCCCAGGAGCCGGGGCGGAGGGCCAGCGGCTCGAAGTTCGAGTAATTGTTGTTCAGCGCCCAGGAGAGCGACGTGCCGTTCACCGGCATGGTCTGCAACAGGCTCCCGTTGCCGCGGGTGGGGGTGTATTCGACGATGAAGTCATAATCTCCGAAGGGTTCGTAAGGGAGTTTGAGCGGGGCGCCGAACCCGCCCGTGCAGATCAGAGCGCCGTGATCGCGCTTCCAGCCGAGGTTCGCGGCGTTGGCGTCCAGCTCGATCTGGGGGAGCAAATCGATCGTACGCGAGAGCGTCCCGAGGCGCTGGTACACACGGTCGGGGAAGGTGTCGGGCTTGGAGGCGCGGGCCTGGAGATACCAGAAGCACGCCCGCTCCTTGCACCGGTTGGCGGTCGCCGGGCTCTCGGAACCGGAGCGGTCCCACCAGCCGTCGCCCAGTTTTAACTGCGCATCGGCGTCGGCGGGGGTGAGCGCTTCGGCCTCGGCCAGCGCCTTGAAGCCCGCGTCCGACCCCTTCGCCAGCATCGCCAACCCCTTCTCCCAGCGGCCCGCCGTGAAGCAAAAGAAGCGGCCGGCTTTCATGTTCGTGTCGGGGTCTTCCGGGTCGTCGTGCAATTTCTTGATCAGCGGCGCCACGTGGGCGAACTGCTGCTGGAGCTCGCGCAGCTCCTTGACGCGCGCCTTGGCGCGGGGCGCCTCCTCGTCCTTGGCGGCGGCGTACGCGGTCTCGGCGACCGTCGCGGCGCGGTAGGCGACGTCCAATTCATCCGCTTCGCCCGCCTGGTCGGACAACTGCATCGCCGACTCCCCCACCTCGCGCCATGCCGGCGGCGTCTTGGCCGCGTGGGAAGCCGTCGTCAGCACGAGCAGTTGCAGGTCGAACTGATCGACCTTGAACACGGACGCGATGGATTCGACGCAGAGCGTCGCCGACTTGAGGTCCCCCGCCGCGGCGGAGATGTCCGCCGCCTCGCGCAGCAGCGCGTAGCGCTCGGCGTTGTCGGCGGACGTGTCAGCCTCGCCGGCGAGCTTGCGCGCCAAGGACTGGCGCGCGATCGGCGTCTGGTCGGCGTAAAGGGCCGCGAACTTCGCCTTCACGCGTTTGCGCAGCTCGAGCAGTTCCGCATCCGACGGCACGGGAAGATCGCCCTTCCGCGCCACCTTCGGCTTTTTAGACCCATCATCCGTGCCGGCAAGGGCGGCGGATTCGTCCTTGCGGTAATGGCTGAGCACCGCCGACGGCACCAGTTGCATTTCTTCCCCGTCCGGCTGCCAGGAAAGCGCCACCGTCTCCTGCCCCCCGCCGTACTTGATTTGGGAAACGGAAAGGACCAGCGGGTGCACGCCTTCGGTCAGGCGGACCAATCTTCCGATGGCCTTCGCGTCCGCCGCGCCCCGCCCCGTCAGGACGGACGCGTCGTCGACGCGCAGCTCGACGTTCCCGTGGGCCTGGAGCATGAAGCGCGCCGACATTCCCCCCGCCGGCACGTTCAGCAGGCCTTTCCATTTGAACGACATGGGCAGCACCGTCCCGACGCTGGAGGCGGGCCGCTCGAAGCTCACCCGCACCCGCCGGACCAGGCGCGTCTCCTTCACCCGACCGAAATCGGCCCCGTCAAACAACTGCGCCACAAGCCCCGGCGTCACGTCGTCCCCATTGTCCCCTTTGGGCACGGCGGAATCCGGATCGGCCGGCGGGCGCGCCACCCGCTCGGGCGGCACAGGGCGTTCGGCGGGCGGAGTGGGCGTGGGGCGCACGGGCGTGTCAGGATCAGGAGGGACCGGCCGCACGGCGGGCGGGGAAGTGCGCCGCGGGCCGGGCGTCGATGTCGTGCCGGGGGAAGAGGGGAAGTCGTCGTCAAAAATGCTCTTCGGGCCCGCGCCATCAGCCGCCCGCGCGGCTGGCGCGAAAAGAGCCGCGGCAAGGGCGATAGCCGCCAACGAGCCCAGCGCGGGCCGCAGAGTGAGTCCAATGAAATGTCGCAGGCGAGAGCGAGCCCCCGTTACCATGAAAGTCTCCCAATGAGTGGCGCAGTCCTGGTCCGACATTCCGCCTTAATTTGCTCGACTCCAGTTTGCCCTTTGACGCGGGCACGCCGTGCGAGTTCCCCAACCGGCAGATTTCCCCGGCGGCAGGCGTTAGACAGGAAGGCCATACACTAACGTAACCCTGCTTCATCGTCCAATCTTTCTTGACGACATGGCATTTCTCCCTTGGATACGCGGGTGCCCCCGCGCCGTTGGCCCAAGGATTGCTCTGCACAGTGATTAGTGCCGTTGAGAACGGCGGAAAATATGTTTTTGTCCGTCCAATTGACGGAGAAAAGGAAAGCAATTATGGAACTGCGAAACCGTTTGCACACCGTGCTTACGAGCCGCTTGTGGATCCCCGCGCTGATGCTCGGCGGAATGTGGATCGTCGGCTGTGACCACGACCATCATGAAGAAGACCGTGGCCGCCCTGCCGGTTATTACGAGGAAGGCCGCTATCGCGACCACGACGGCTACCGTGAACATCGCGAATATGAAGAACATCATCGCGATCACGACTGATGCTCGATCACGTGATACTCGATCACGGGCGCCAGACGCAGGGCCAGGTGTCGGTCAAACGCAAGAAGCCGAGCCGCTGGAGAATCGGCCGGCTTGTGGGGAGCGCGTCGACGACCAGATAGCGCGCGCCCAGCCTGACTGCGTCTTGCGCCCGTGCGGCTACCATGGCGCGGTATAGCCCGCGCCCGCGATGTGTGGGTAGTGTGCCACCGCCATAGAGTCCGCCGAAGGCGCTGTCGGGGTGCGTGTAAAGACGGCCGATGCTCACGGGCGTGTCCCCGTCCATCGCGACATAGGCCAAGTGCTGCGTCGAGCCGACGCGAAGAGCTTCGGCCAATTCATTGGAAGTGAATTCGTAATTTTTGCCGAAGATAATTTCCGCCGCGGTGCGAAACAGGATGATCTCTTCAGGCCGCGCGATGCGCAGCACGGAGACCGCGGGGCGCTCGTTCATCCACGCGGGCGGGGATTGCAGATCGAGAACCAGCACCGCCTCGAGCGGTCCGATTTCAAATCCTTGCCTGGACAGCCGATCGAGCAAATCGGGCGGAGTGTCATGCGCGTAGGCCTTCCATTCCACTTCCACATTCAGCGCGCGGTAATGCGCGATCTGCGCCGCGACGGCCGCGTCCGCCGTTTCCGGCGCGAGGGAAGAGAACGCGATGTGATGGTGCGAGCCGTCTGCGGAACGCACGCGCGTCACATTAGGCAGGATTTCCAGAACCTCGCCGTCACGTGTTAGCGATCGTCGCTCGGCATCCAGGCGATGAAGAATCGACGCAATATCCATTGCGATTATCTCTCACAAATTACGCCA
>JAQGHH010000537.1 GCA_028288945.1 Phycisphaerales bacterium | reverse complement strand
TGCTGATGAAGGTCGCCGACAACTACGACTCGGACGTGGACGTGCTGGTCGGCTCGCTGATCAGCATCCTGGAGCCGGTGATGGTGGTGGTCCTGGGCGTGATCGTCGGGTTCATCGTCGTCGCGCTATTCATGCCGATGATCACGCTGATTCAAGGGATGTCGACGCAGAAGAAATAGGCGGGAGAGTTGCCAGTTGCCAGTTCTTAGTTGCCAGTGAAAGATGCGGATTTCGAGTTTGTTGGTTGCCTTCTTCACTGGCAACTAGCAACTGGCGGCTACCCCTAGGAGATTTCATGCAAACGCACACGAGTCGGCGGCAGGGTCGGGCCGGCTTTACCTTGGTCGAACTGTTGACGGTGATCGCGATCATCGCGATTCTGATCTCGATCCTCATTCCGGTGGTCGCGAGCATACAGCGGAAGGCGCGCGAAGCCGACACGTCCGCCGAGATCGCGCGGCTGGCGGCTGCTTGCCAGAACTATTACAACGACTACCGGAGTTATCCCGGGCCGGTACCGGATCGTTCGATTTATCCGAACATGCCGCAA
Organism: Phycisphaerales bacterium; assembly: GCA_028288945.1. Lineage (GTDB taxonomy): Bacteria > Planctomycetota > Phycisphaerae > Tepidisphaerales > Tepidisphaeraceae > RYN-428. The sequence continues at coordinate 12,338 of JAQGHH010000537.1, read as the reverse complement.
CCCCAAGATAAGTTGCCCGGTTTGGCGGTGATTACTTCTTCGGAAAACCTGGTCGCCGGGTTGCTTGGGGCGATCCAGGCGCAAACAGATGGGACTTTCCTTTATCAGCCCCGGTTTGTCGGGCAAGGCCCTCAAAGCCTTAATCTCTTAAATCCAAAACAAAGTAGCCCATACGCCACCTTCACTGCCAAAGAACTGACGGAAGCAGACGCTACGGGTAATTACAACACATACAATTCCATCGCCGTAGCCAAGCAGAACTTTCCGGATGGACCAATCCCCGAATTCATGGACCATTTCGCCACCCCGAATGCGATTATCTACCTTCGGGCGAGGGTGGGGGCACCGAACATGCTCAGTGGGTATAACAGCGCGACTGCTGCGAATTCCCAGTATGAACCGCTGCAACTGGATCCTTATTGGGCGGCGCTTCAACCTTCCGGAAACTACGGTTCCTTCCCCACTTATGAACCGGCCATCCGTTACACGGATCCCGCGACAAAAAAGACCGATTATAATCCGAGCACAAACGTGGTGCTCTATAACGCACCCGTCGATTTCTTTAAGCATCCCACGATTAACGACGGCCGCACTCCTCGGGCCAGGGATTCATTTATCCTGATTTCCGCCGGCGCGGACGGCACCTTTGGAAGCAAAGATGACATCATCCACGCTAACTAAATCTCACGGCCGACGCGGATTCACGCTGGTGGAAATGCTGGTGGTGATCGGCATCATCCTGCTGCTGATTACCATTGCGCTGCCGGTGATTAACCGAGCGCGCAAGACCGCCCTGCGTACCCGCATGGCGGCGGACCTTCAGGTCATCGCCATGGGCCTAGAAGCCTACAAAGGCGATTTCAAGGATTACCCGCGCCTGGACTACACGCTCTGGGTGAACAACCCTGCTCTTCCCAGCCCACTGAATGCACAGCCCAACAAGGCGACATGGACGAATCCGCACGAGATTACGCCCGGCGCTGTGTTGCTGTGTTGGGCGCTGGTGGGTCCCGGACCGGCTGTCCGGCCGACTGGATCCCCGGCCAATTTCGCGGCGGACGGCGCAGACGGGCTTGGTTTCAGGGCCCGCGGAACCAGTGGTCAGGTCTACGGCCCCTACATCGCGACAGGACGCTTCAAGATTTTCGATGTTTCGAATCCGACCGCGACGGTCATCAACGACGCCCTGTGTACCATCAATGATCATTACGGCCACCCGATCCTCTATTTTCCACTCACCACGGCCAACAACAATGCCGGGGCTAAAGGCGGATTTATAGACGATTGGGTTCCTACCGCGGTGCGAACGGCAGCATCGCCGCCCATACCGGTTATTAACGCGCACGATAACATTACCGCGTTCGAGCAGGGGAGCGCGTCCGATCAGCCGATGGCCTTGAAGCGCATTCAGATGATGCTTGGTGACCAAAATCACGACAGCATCTTGGACAACGGCGAATCGCTGCCTGCAAACCTGCCGTACGTGCTCTGGTCCGCCGGACCCGACGAAATTTATGGGCCGACTTTGGACATGAACGCACCGGACGCGGAGATTTTGAGCAAATTGTCCGGCGTGGACGACGTGACGAACCTCCCGTGATCATCTTGCGGAACGTACAAGCCCGAACATTGCCATCCCTGCGCCGGCCCGGCTACACGCTCGTCGAAATGGCGACCACGATCGCCGCCCTCATCATCGTGCTCGGGCTGATGGTAAGCCTCGCGCGCTATGTGCGCAATGCGTCGGCGGTCGAGCTGACCAAAGACCTCTTGCGGAAGCTGGACACGTTGATGGACCAGTACGAGGCCCATCATCACCAGCTTCCGACCGTATCCCCGTTCGTCGATGCGCGAACGCTCGACCCCGACGAGCAACTGCTCCAGCGGGCCGCCGTGAACAATAACCGCGACGTGGTCGCCGCTTTGAGGGCGGAGGCGGGAATGTCTTCGATGGCCTTCGGCGGCCTTCCCGAAGCGGTCTACAACGAGGCGACGCTCCGCGACGCCTGGGGCACGCCGATCGTGTTCATGCCCCAGCAGCACCCGGCGGTCGGCACGGCACTGCAAAACCGAAGGTTTTTCTTCTCCGCCGGCCCGGATCGACTCTTCCTAACCCTCGACGACAATTTGTACAGCTACGAGGAAGGCCCGGCGAAAAGGGTGTTGGGAAGGGCGAGGGTGGAGGATGGAAGATAGAGGATGGCCGGAAACCGCACATGGTAACTTCCATCCTCTATCTTCCATTCTCCACCCTCGCTTCTTCCCCTCCCCCACTGGACACTCCGAACAATACCGCGGCACCAAAGGAGGCCCCGTGAGACATCGCCGGAAGGGCTTTACGCTACTGGAGTTGCTTGCCGTCATAGGGATCATCCTGATCCTAATGAGCATGGCGATTCTCGCCTATAAGCACGTCGATCAAGCCGCCACCTCCAAAGCCACCAAAGCCACGTTGGCCAATTGTCAGGCATTGCTGGCCGAATACGAGATCAACACGCCCCTGAGCACCATTCGCGACTTGAACAACCAATCAGTTGTTTTGGTGCCCGGCACGCAGCTCGCTCCAGCCATCGTAGCTCCGACGGACGTGAATCCGGGCGGCACCGACCGTAACGGCAACGCCGTCCTTTACACGCGGAACATCATGGGGACCCTCACGCGAATCCCCAGGAACGGCCAGATGATCTCGCAGCTTCCGGCCAAGTCTCTGCTCACTGACGCGAGTGGCGCCCCAATCAGCCCGCCCGTCCTGCTCGACGGATGGAAGAACCCGATCCTCTTCGTCCCGGCCAGTGGGCTTGTCGTGAACCTTATGGTGAACAATACGCCGACCGTGTACACCGTTCGCACTTCCGGAGTCTATCCGGGCAACCCTCCGACCCCGTCGATTACCACCAACGACCGTCCCTTCTTCGCTTCGGCCGGCGCGGACGGCAATTTCACCAACGGCGACGACAACATTTACTCGTTCCAGCCCTAGCCCGCGCGGCCCGGCAGCCGCCGGACAAGAGGACGCACCGATGACCCTTGACCACAGCCAACCTCGCCCCTTCCGCCGGCCCCGCCGCCGCGGGTTCACGCTCGTCGAGATGCTGGTGGTGATCGGGATCATCATCCTGTTCGTGACGCTGGCGATCCCCGCGATCAGCGCCATCACCGGCACCCGCAGCATCAGCGCCGCCGAGAACCAGATCTCCGCCGTCCTCGCCCGCGCCCGCGAAGAGGCCATCGGCATCCAGGATTACCGCGGCGTCCTCTTCTACATCGACCCGCGCGAAGACCGCGTGGTTGCCGCCCTCGTGCGGTCGGCGGACTTGCAGGGCATCTCCACGCCCAACGGTTTACCGGTCCTCATGCTCGATGCTGTTGAGAACCGCGACTACCTCATGATGCCCCAAGGCATCCGGCTGCACACGCTCTACGACGATCCCAACTGCCGTTACCTCGGATTCAACCCCGTGCCCGCTTCCACCGAAAACGTACGGTTCGGCGGAGTGATTCTGTTCGACGGGCAGGGCCGCCTCGTCAGCAAGCCGTATGGATTCAAATGGAAATCTCCCGACCCAACCAACCCGTCCAATACCATTGACAGTGGAATAGCCGCTTTGATGAAAGTGGTGGGAGGGGATAATTTCGTACCGACCAATGGCTCGGCCCTTAATCCGCTTCGCTCACAACTAGGCCTTATCCTTTTCGATTACGCGCCGTTCAAGAGCCAGAGCTTCACCGACGGCGATCCCTCCCTCGACCCCAACGCCGATTACACCAGCGAGAAAACCGAGGAAGACTGGCTCGACACCAACAGCACCCCGGTCCTCATCAACCGCTTCAACGGCACACTGATTCGTGGAGAGTAGCATGGATTTGCGATTTGAGATTTGCAATTTGCGATTGGCAGAGAAGCCGGCACGAGTCTGCCGCGATCGAGCGCCGGCGGAACCCGTCGCCTTCGCGCCTGCGCCCCAAATGCGTGCATTCGCTCCTCAATCGCAAATTGCAAATCGCAAATCGCAAATTTCCTTCCGCCCCGGCTTCTCATTCACCGAAATCCTTTTCGCCGTCATGATCCTCGGCATCGGCTTCATCATGATCGCCGCGATGTTCCCGGTCGCGATCAAGCAGACGCAGGCCACCGGTGAGGAGACCGTCGCCGCCGCCATTGCCAAATCAGGCGCGGATTACCTGGGGCGCAATGCGTACGATTTCTCCAAGTTATCTCAGCCCCCATACACCGCATTCAATTACAACACGATGCCGGTGATCGTGGCCCCCGCCCCTGCATCGACACCGCCGGTCGCTCCCGCCGCGGTGGTCGTCGCCTCGGGTAGCTTGTGGACAAGTGCGGTGGGGAACATGATCCTTCCCAGCGACCACCGCTATGGCTGGGTGCCATTCTATCGCCGGGAGCCGAACAGCAATTTCGCGCAGATCATTGTTATCGGCACCCAGATCCGCAACCGCCCGGCGTACGACCAGAACGACTTCCTTCAGTTCGGCAGCCCCCCGGGCAACGCCAACCTTCAAGGCAAGCCGGTCATGGTTGCACTGACTGATGGCAGCATCGCGACTCCCCCTGTCCCGGACACCATCACGTTCACCCCCATGCGCGGCGCGCCGCCTGCGCCCGCGGCCGCGAATTCGCCCGATTATACGGGCTTCGTCGCGGAGGGGTGCTATGTCGTCATCGCAAACGATCCGGGCGTCATTGTGTCGAACCCCGGTAATAACCCCCCCCCGGTGCTTCGCACTGCCAACGGGTACACCTATCGGGTAGGGCTCCCTCGCCCGGACATTTCGCCAACCACTTGGGAACTGATGCCCGGCAACGACATGAAGGGAGCCAGTTACAAGCCGATATTGCCCGCAAATCAGGGGAACATCCTGGCCTACGTCGTCGGCCGCGGGTACGCCGACCCCGGTGCCAACCCCCCGGACACTTCACCCACCGGCCCGGCGATGGACATCGCCGTCTATACCACGTTCGTCCGCGTGAACACGGCACAGTGAGCGCAACCATGAACCAACACCGAACCCACCCCGCCGGCTTCACGCTGATCGAGCTGCTGGTCTCCATCGCGATCGCGCTGCTGCTCATCCTCGGCGTCAATGAGGTCTTCCGCATCTCCTCTGAAACGGCAGGCCAGGGGCAGGCGCTCTCCACGATCAATCGCGACAACCGTGCGATCCAGAATACCCTGACCGAGGACTTCAGGAACCTCGACCCCGTCTCCAGCGACGCTACGCCCACCGCCGACGGCCCGTGCTTCATCATCGATTCGCGAGTTGTCGCGGCATTCCGCAACGCCAGGGATAAAGCCGGGGCGGCGGACCCGTCGGATCCGCTGCACGACCCCAAGGTGTTCGCTAATAGCTACCCTAGAGCCGGCTATTGGAACCCCGCACTCATCAATTACCGCAGCCATCGCGTAGACCGCCTGGGTTTTTTCGCCCGTGGATTGTTCAACCGGCAAACGGTGTCGTCAGGGGCCACCAGCTTCGTCTCGCCTACAACCGGAAGCGAAGCGTATATCTGGTACGGGCACGCGAATCTTCCCAACCCCAGCAACGCATATTTCGGCCCGGGCGACCCCAGCCCAGCCAATACCAGCAACCAGGTCGCCTCTGATTTCTTCCTGTGCCGCGAGGCAATTCTGTTGGTACCCAATCCCTTTGATCCTAATTTTCTTCGCCCATATGGGGGCGGGAACGGGGTTGCTCTGGCCCCACTGGGCTATGGGTCACCCTCCAACGACGGCACTTACGCCGTCCAGGATTCGCGATACGACATCGGCCAGTCCAGCATCCAGTTTTTCTCGAATTTGCTCAGCACTTACGCCGCAGGCCTCCCGAATATACCGTATGACCCGAGTAGGCCGAATAGTCCGAAATGGTGGTTTCCGTTGTTGGTCTCCGATCCGCGGAATCCATATAAGACCCCCTGGCGATTCAATGCGGACCCGTTCCTGACCAAGCCCGCCGGCTACACTGGCGCAAAGGTCACCCCCGACGCCATGGCCAAAGCCTCCCCGTGCCTGGTCCGCGGGTGCTCGCAGTTCATCGTCGAGTTTGCCGGGAACTTCTACACCAAGGACGTCAACGGGATCATGACCAATGCCTTCACCCCGGACAAGGACGGGACACTCGATTTTTCGGTCGATTTCGACCCTTCAGGGAGGCCCGTTCCGAACTCACGTCACATCCGCTGGTATGGCTTTCCCCGCGACACCAACGGGGATGGCATCATCGATTACCGCGATGTGATGCCCCTTCGCGAGCTGCTTCGTGGGGCGCAAAAGGCCGACAGAACGCCGGTCGATGACGTCGAGTCGGTCGACAACCTCCCGCCGCCGCAGAGTACCCCTTACACCGGGGCGCTGCCGACGCCGAACTTCGATTACAAGGCGGTTTTCGCGAACCCAACCGGCGTTAATAACACCTACACGGCCGCCTGGGGCCCGACGAGCAATCTGCCGTTCCCCAAGATGATCCGCATCACGGTCGCCATCGACGACCCCAACGGCCGCCTCGGCGACGCACAGGTGTTCGAGTACGTCTTTGACGTGCAGCCGTGATGAAGAAGTTGTCAGTTGCCAGTTGTCAGTTGCCAGTCGAGGAAGCAGATTCTGTTTTGTTGATTCCGCCTCCTTGGCTAGCCACCGGCAACTTCCGCCTCCTCCACTGGCAACTGACAACTGACAACTGGCAACTGGCAACTAATTGAGGTATCCCATGCCCAAAATCAAAAACCCCCTCCGCCGATGGCTCGACCGGGTGCAGAACCGCTTCGCCCGCTCGCGGCCCGGGTCGGTCCTGGTGCTGGTTGTGGCGCTGCTCGTGCTCATGGCCTTAATCGGCACCGCGTACATCACCACCGCGCGCACGGACCGGTTCTCCGCGCAGCAGAACGCCTTCAACACGCAGATCGACCTGCTGGTGCAGGGCGTGGTGAACATGGCCCAGTCAATGTTGACCGACACCAGTTTTCAGCAGGCGGGCGGCACCGTACGGCCGGACCCGACTTGGCAATCGGTATTGCAATCGGTGACGCCTCCTCCTCCGCCGAGCCTCAGCTTTTGGAACAAGCATTGGGATGACCCGACGACCAATCCCTGGATGGGCTCACGCATCCCCCAGACGATGCGCGAGGCCGTGGGAGATTGGGCGGCGACACGAATTTATAATCAGGGTGAATGGGTCTGGTATCTCAGCAATTATTACGTCTGCCGAAAAGACAATACTGGTTTCACCGCAAATTCACCGACCCCCGATGCGGACCCTGCCGACTGGCTTTTGGACCCGACTGCCCGCGATTTGACGCCATGTTGGTTTGCCATATCGGCGCCCTTGAGCACCGGTGCCCAATTTGAAGACCTGCGGTATCCGATGAGCGCGGGTTCCATTCCACCTTTTGCCGGTGCGCGGTCCCGCTTTCTGGTTCGCCCGACTGCAATGCGAATGGGCGGCAAACTATTTCCTGCGCTCGAGTTTTATTATCCGGGCGGGGGGGGGCAGACCGACTCGATTCGCGCCATCCCCGCCGCCTCCGCATCGGGCGACGGAATCGCGGACTCCCTGTTGTGGCGGCTTCCCATCGGCGAGATTAACGGCATCACCTACTACGCCGCCGTTCGCATGATCGACGACAATTCCGCCGTCAATCTGAACACCGCTTACGCCGCCACTTATGATTTCAACGGCCAGGGCAGCGCCTCGCCCATCGATTCGCTGGGCATCTTTCCGGGAAATATCGGCCTCGCAGAGATGCTCAAGACCTTCACGGACGGCAATGACACGGGTCTTGGTTGGGAAATGAGCGCGGTCAACGCGTACCGATTTAAGGGACAACCGCGCCCGTCCGGCGTTTGGGTCGCGTCCGCTAACGGCCCGTTCGGGTCGCCGGTCGATGACAATTCCACGGTGATCCCGGGCTTTGCGTACCGCACGGTCTTCGACGCCATGTTCATGGGCTTGGGAAGAAAGCTCAACAATCCCAGCCCGCAGTTCCAGCCTTTCTCATGGGGCGACTCTGCGGCATTCGCTTACCGCTATGACATGGTGAACACCTCCAGCACGCCGACCGCCGCCGAAGCGTGCTTTCCCACTTCCGCATGGGCCTATGCCAGTAAATTGCCATGGAGCCCCGCGGACGTCGGTGATACGATCGACCAAAAGAAATGGTTTTACCCGTTCTACGAAACCAAGCCCCTGCTCAACCCAACCGACCCGAAGGACATCGCCAACCGACGGCCTTATTTGGTCGCACGCAGCCCGCTGAGCAATCAATTACCCGCCCACCAGTTCCCGCAACTCAGCAACCTGTTGCCGCCCTACGACGCCTCGGGTACCAGCCCGCGCGCTTCCTTGAACACCGCACCGTTCCCAGAACTGTGGCGCGCCTACTTCAACGTTGTCGCCGACGCCCCCGCGCCGACGACCGTGCCAATTCCCGGCTACCCGAAGGACGGCGCACCACAGTTCCGCTCGAGCCTCCGCGATCCCGACGGCACCGGGAACGCCGCGAAAATCTTCTTCCCTTTCGATCAAATGCAGTTGCTCCGTTCCGCGCTGGCCGCAATTAACACAGTGGACCTGCGCGACTCCGACGAAAACGTCACCTCGGCGCACGTTACCCTCAGGGTGATCAAGGACGGCACGCCGCACGCGGCCGACGTCATTGTCTATGGCAACGAGCGACAACCCTTTATTACCGAAGTGTACGTCAACAACGACACCGCTCAGCAGCCACCCGAGATAGTGACTGACGCCGCCGGCACCAAGGTAGCAAATCCCCACGCGGGGAAATCCAATCCGAAGGGGTATGTCGCGATCGAACTCTATAATCCGTACCCCGTCGACATCTACCTGACGAATTACCAGATCGGCGTAATCAACCGGCAACTCGCCAACGGCACCCCGCCCGGCACGTATCCGACGCCCCTGAAAATTCTCCCGTTGACCAAATTCCTCAACGGCTTCGGTCGAAGTGGCAACACGCCCTACGTCCCAGCACGCGGATATCTTGTGCTCGAAAACTACTCCGAAACCCCGCCCGCCGACGATCAGGACACCGCGGCAACCTATCGACCGCTCAGTGCGTTCAATACCACGAACCCAATGTTCAAGATGCCGCCCGACTCCGAAACGGTCTTTCACCGGCCGCCGCCAAATTTCCCCGTGCCGGGAGCCCCATCGCGGCCTGGCGCCGGCGGCGCAAAGTTCTTCTATGTCCCGACGCTCCATGAAGTCGTTCATGATCAGGGCGACACGACAAAGCCTGGCGGCGAAGTCTATCTCTTGCGAACGAGGTACCCGAACGGGCCGACGGTCATTAAAGGTGATTACGACGAGGGGCAACTTGAGGATAGAGTGCCGGTGGACAGTATTGATCTTGCCGGCGTTTGGTTACCCGAAACTGCGCTCGGCCCCTTTAACGCATGGCATTACGTACGCTCCAACGGGCAGAAGGACGGATCGGAATGGAAGTTTGTGTATCCGGGTCGATGGACCCCAAATGGTGGCATTCGGCAGGAAGGGTTGATTCAGGCCCTACCAACAGGATGGGCTTACGATAAATCGGTGCCGGACATGCAGGACCCTTGGATTGTCACTGCGCCCCCCCAGCCGATCAACCTCGGCGCCCCCGACCTTACCGCATCCTATGTCAATAACTTCGCGCCTATTCAACTGAATAACGTGGATTTCGGCGGGCCGAATAAACTCACGCAAGGCCCATTTGCAATGTTCCCCTTCGGCGGGTTCGCGCGCACCGGCGACGTGCTTCAGGTGCCCTTCATCGGCGCTTATCGGGTAATGATGCAGGACAATGACAATGACCGCATCTTCAAATTCATCGAGATGAACACAATTACAGCGGACTCCGCGTTGGCAGACGCGCAGCTTGCCAATACCGCCGACCAAAAATTCGAGCAAGTGGGCCGCTTCTGCCCGTTGCTCGCTTCAAATTCTGCATTCTCACGGTACACAGTGGCGGGCAGCGTTAACCTCCCCTCCTATGATCCCTACGGTTGGGCGGCGCGCATCTTTGACTACTTCACGGCTATTCAGGCGCCACAGGACGACTATCTGCCCAACGTGAGTCCGACGATTTATGGACAATGGGACCCCAACCCTTACTTCATCAACGATAACACGAGCCTGACGTGGACAAATATCTACGGAAATGCGAGTCCGGCTGACTTAAGATACGCCAGGCCTGTTAAAAACATTGCCAAGGTGCCTGCCCAGGGGCCAAACTTCGGCACCGAAAACAACGTGCCGATTGAGGGGCTTATCAACATCAATACGGCGTCCTGGCGGGTATTGGCGAGTGTACCGTTCTATCCCACGGATCGCATGAAAAACATGCAGATCGCGCAGGCGATAGTCGCCTATCGCCAACAAAACGGGCCGTTCAAAACGTTGTTCGATCTCAATCAGGTCTCGGGTTTCCAATCCATATACCTTGACCCGGCAACTAACGAATACGACATCAAGGCCGGAGACATCTCGCCCAACTTTCACAACAACCCGGGAAACGAGGACTTCGACTGGGTAATGGATGACTTTGAGCAACGCTTCGCGGCGATTAATCGGGTAAGCAATTTGTTGACTACCCGCTCCGACACTTACACTACATATATTTTAGTGCAAGGTTGGCGCGGGATCGGCACCAACAACCTTGAACTCGTCGTACAACGTCGCGCGGCGTTTATTGCCGATCGTTCAGCCATTACGGCGACCAATAAGGGCCTCAATATAATAAACGTACAAACCAACTGATCGGATATAACTTGGGTGTGCTTCAGTATGCGATTCCTCCGTCCCCCGGAATCACTTGCCGAAGCACGCCCAACTTTTTTCGGTGAACTTAGCGGCGGGAGATGTCTGCGTTAGTGATGCTATTCAGCAACTCTCTGGTGGCCTTGAGCTCGCGGGCCAGACCTGCCGCCAGATCCGCCGGGCCTGCGCCGGGCAGCACTTCCCAGGTGTACGTTTCCACTTCCAGATGCGGGGCATAGTCGAGCTGCGCGACGGCCGCGAGGGCCTCGCGCAGGGCGGGGCGGGTCGTGGCCAGCGGGCCGAGGCGCTCGGCGTCGACCGGGACGTGGAAATGCACCCGCCAGGCGGGGGCGGCGAGGAAATCGGCGGGAGGGTTCGATACCAGCGCTTCGCTCAAATCCTGCACGCGGATCACTTCGCCCCCCGGCGCACGGGCCATCGTCTGATGCAAATAACGCGGCTCAACGTACCGCGCCAGGGCGGCCCGGCCTTCGGCATTGTCTCGAGGGTGGTCGAGCTGCAGGGCGCAACTGATGTGGACCTTGTTGAGGCGAACGCCCGCCGCGGCGAGGGCGCGGATCGAGTCGGCGACGTCTTCGAACTCCACCGCCTGATGGCAGACGTCGAAGCAGACGCCGATGTGCGTGCGGACGATTTCCTCCGCGCCGGCGCGGGCCGCCGATTGCCAGAGGCGCGAGAAGAAGTCGATGGCCTCGCGCGTCGTCTCCAGCACGCACAGCGGCTCGGGCTCGACCGCCAGGCGGACGCGCCGGCCCGTTCGAGCCTCGAGCTGCGCTAGTCGTCGGGCGGCTTCGATAAGGCCGGCGGCGGCCGCGTCCAGAAAATTCGCGGGGTGGGCAAACCCCTTGAACCCCAGCGGCAGCGTCGAAATGCTCCCCTCCACGCCCGCCGGTAAAAGCTCCGCGAGGACGCCCGCGCACTGCTCCGTGTACGCCAGCCGCTGCGGCGTCGTCCAGTCGGGCAGGTAGACGTTCTCCTTCACCCGCGCGCTGTGAAAATCCCCGAACGGGAAGGCATTGAGCGTGTGGCACGTCAGCCCCCGCCCGGCCAAGCCGCGGGCAAATTTTGCCACGCCTTGGGGCGACGCGAGCAGTTCGTCCACCACCGGTTTTGCCAGCCAAAGCCCCGCCGCCAGGGGGGCGTCGAAACCTTTGCGCACGGGCACGGTGTACCGGTCCAGCCCCGCTTCAACCTCCGCGACGGATCTCCCCGGATGAACATTGGTGCAATAACTCAACGGCAGATGGCTCAACGACATACGCCGGATGATAACCTCCAACGGCGGTGTTTTCGCGGGCGCGGCGATCACTCGAAAACCCCGGATTTGCGTATGACCGTGCGACGTGATGGGCCCGCGTGTATCCTTTTGCCCTGTTCGGGCATTCAATGCAATAATCGGTCGCCCTTCCCGATGGTCGTAAGGGCCGTGGAGCATGATTTCGGATACAAGCTCTGGATCCCCTTATGCCCGCAAACCGATTCAACGGATATACCGACCTTGGCGTGGGCATCGGCCTGCGGGTGCCGCATTACAAGCA
>JAQGHH010000491.1 GCA_028288945.1 Phycisphaerales bacterium | reverse complement strand
CGTTGATTGGCCGGCTGCGGCCTCGGCGCGGATCTTGTCGGCGTCATGGCCTTGAGCTGCGCCGCGTTTGCGGCCCGCGCCGCCACGGCCGCTTCGTTTGCCGCAGCTTGCGCCTTCGCCTGCCCGGCGGCGAAGCACGCGTGGCAGATGACCGCCCCCTGCTGATCGTAAACCTCGTCAACCCCGAACGCCCCCTGGCACACGCCGCACACGTAGTGCTGCGGCTCCGGCGCGGCGTGGTTGAAGTAGGAAGCCGCCGTACGCGCCCGCGGCGCCGGGCCGGCCGGCGCGGCGATCAGCCCCGCGCAATGCGGGCATTGCACCGTCTGGCCCGCGTACTGGTCGGGGACGGACGAATGCTGACCGCAGGATGGACAAGTAAGCGTGATGGCCATGACAAATTGCTCCGCCGCATCCCGGACGAACGGACCCCGCGCGAAGATTGGACGGGAAGAGCCTATCCGATCCCCCCGTCAGGGTTCAACCGAATTGCCCTTTTGATGCGGCGACACACTCCAACGTGACACGGCGTCCCGCCCGTTTTCAGATTCTCCGAATTTTGGCGCACCCTGTACGGGCGGGACGCCCGTGTCACAAATGGCCTGAGAGACGGCGAATCCATGCGTTCGGCGGAGCCGAACCTACGCGAGGATTTTGTTCACGACATTCCCGAAGACGTCCGTCAGGCGGAAGTCGCGGCCCTGGAACTTGTAGGTCAGCTTTTTGTGGTCCACCCCCATGAGTTGGAGCATCGTCGCGTGGAGGTCGTGGATCGGGCAGACGTCTTCGACGGCGTTGTAGCCCAGGTCGTCGGTCGAGCCGTGGGTGATGCCGCCCTTGATCCCGCCGCCGGCGGCGAACATGCTGAAGCCCTTGATGTGATGGTCGCGGCCGTCGCCCTGCGCCATCGGGGTGCGGCCGAATTCGCCTCCCCAGACGACCAGCGTTTCATCGAGCATGCCGCGATTCTTCAAATCCGTAATCAAAGCGGCGGTCGGCTTGTCCACCTCTTCGGACTTGAGCTTGATGTCGTTCTTGAGATTGCCGTGGTGGTCCCAGTCGCGGTGGTAGAGCTGGATGAACCGCACGCCGCGTTCGGCCAGCCGACGGGCCATGATGCAGTTGGCGGCGAACGAGCCGTCGGCTCCCTTCGTGCCGTAGGCTTCGAGAATATTCTGCGGCTCCTGCGACAAATCCATCAGCTCCGGCACGCTGCTCTGCATGGCGAAGGCCATTTCGTACTGGTTGATCCGCGTGGCGATTTCGGGGTCGTCGACGATCGTATTTTCCTGGCCGTTGAGCTTTTCGATTGCATCTACAACATCGCGCTGCCGCGATGCGCTGACGCCCGCCGGGCGGCCCAGGTAGAGGACCGGGTCGCCCTGCCCGCGGAACTGCACGCCCTGGAAGCGGCTGGGGAGGAAGCCGCTGGCCCATTGCCGGGCGGAGATCGGCTGATTCTGCCCGCCGCGACCCTGGCTGGTGAGCACGACGAATCCGGGCAAATTCTCGCAATCGCTCCCCAGCCCGTACGTCGCCCACGCCCCCATGCTCGGCCGGCCGGAAATGGTCGTGCCGGTGTTCATGAAGGTGTGCGCGGGGTCATGGTTGATCGCTTCGGTGGTGAGCGAGCGGATGATGCAAATCTCATCAGCGACGGAGCCGATGTGCGGCAGAAGCTCGCAGACTTCCTGGCCCGACTGGCCGAATTTCTTGAACTGCCACTGCGGCCCGAAGCACTTGAGCTGTGCCCCCTGAAGCTGCGCGATCGGCTGGCCCTTGGTAAAGCTCTCGGGCATCGGCTTGCCGTGCATCTCGGCGAGCTTGGGGCGGTGGTCGAACGTCTCCAAATGTGAAGGCCCGCCGGCCATCGTCAGCCAGATCACGCGCTTGGCCTTCTGCGGGAAGTGCAGCGGATCGACGATCCCGCGCCAGTGCGGCATCTTCGCGCCACCCGCGCCCTGTGCCAAATTTGCTGACGCATCCGCAGCGCGGAGAAGCTGGGGGTTCAGGAGCGAAGCGAGCGCCATCGCGCCCACGCCGCGGGTGACTTGGCCGAGGAACGTGCGGCGTTGTTGGAGGCGGATTAGGTCGGTCGGGGTCATTTGGGGGTGTCCGTTGTTCGTTGTCAGTTGTCAGTTGTCAGTTGAGAAATACTGGGCACGTTGCGCCGCGGGCGGGTACGCCCCTATACGTTCCAACGTGGCACGGGTTTCCAACCCGTGCTAGCGGCGTCGGTCGTCGAACGCCTCGACTTCTTGTGCGCACTCTGCACGGGTTGGAAACCCGTACCACGATAGCGCATCTCTCGTGCTCCATTCGGGCGTTCGACCCGACCGGGGCGAATGCCCCGGCTCTGAAGTCTGTAGGTTCGGCTTTGCCGAACATTCCTCCGCGAACACGGAAATGTTCGGCGGAGCCGAACATACATGGGCGAGCCGCCCATGCCACTACATGCTCGCCCGCCTCACGACCGCGTGATCGTCTCGTGCAAATTCAGGATCACTCGCGCGACGCTCGCCCACGCGGCTAGGTCCGCGGCGTCAGCGTCCTTCGGCGGTGGCACATCCCCCACGCCTAATAGCTTCTGCGCCTCCGCCTTCTCCGCGGCGTATTCCTTCACATGCTTCTCTAATAACTCGCTCAGCACCTTCACCTCATCCGCACGGGGCTTGCGCGAGAGCGCGACCTCGTACGCGAACGTGATGCGCTCGGGCGCGGTCGCGCCGCCTTCCTTCACGATCCTCGCCGCGAACGCCCGGCTGGCTTCGACGTACGTCGGGTCGTTCAGCAGCACCAGCGCCTGCTGCGGGATGTTCGAGCGGTTGCGCTCGCAGGTCGCCTCTTCGCGCGACGGCGCGTCGAACGCCACGAGGCTCGGGTGCAGGAAGCTCCGTTGCCACCAGGTGTAGAGGCCTCGCCGATATTCGTTCTCGCCTTTGTCGGCGGCGTATTCACGCGTGGGGAAATTGAGCTGCATCCAATACCCGGCGGGCTGGTAGGGCTTCGCGCTCGGGCCGCCCAAGTGATCGACCAGCAGGCCGCTGATCGCCAGCGCGTCATCGCGGACGAACTCGGCGTCCAGCCGCCAGCGGCCCTGCCGGGCGAGCAGGCGGTTGTACGGGTCCTTTTCCTTGTCCAATTCGCTCGGCTTGGAATCCTGGCGGTAGGTGCCGCTGGTGACGAGCACCTTGACCATGTGCTTCACGTCCCAGCCGGACTCGGAGAACTCCGCGGCCATCCAGTCCAGCAGTTCCGGATGCGTGGGCCATTCGCCCTGCGAGCCCAGATCATCAAGCACCTTGGAAATCCCCTGGCCGAAGTACATCTGCCAAAGGCGGTTGACGAACACCCGGGCAGTGAGCGGGTTGTCGCGCGAGGCGATCCACTTCGCCAGATCGAGGCGCGTCAGCCGGCGTTTGGCCGCCTCTTCCTGCATTTCCTTTGAGGCCAGGAAGCGCGGGGTTGCGGGCGACATCACGTCTCCGGTGGTGTCCATCCAGTTGCCGCGGTGAAGGAAACGCACGGTCCGTGGGTTGCCCGATGTGCTCACGAGACATTTGGGCACGCTGTTGAGCAGATCCTCCTTCTGCTTCTCCAGCTTGGCGACCTCCTCGCGCAGCGGCTGCAGCGAGGGGGCCACCGACCGGAAGTGGTCGGCAATCTCATTCTTCTGCTGCTCGTTGCGCTGGTCTTTGGCGACGGCCAGGATTTCGCGCACCTTGGGCGGGAGGGACTGAATGCCCGAGGGGTTGGCGCTGGTCGTCGCCGCGAGGCGCAGTTTGCCGATCTGGTGCCCGGCAAAGGGGGAATGGAATTCCAGTCTGAAGGTGAGCGACAGGCGGCCTTCAGCCGCCAGCGGCTCCTTGGTTTCATACACGGCGGCGTGCGGCTCGCCGAACTTGGGCATCACCGCCCAACCCTGCCCCTTTTTGTCGATGGAGCTGGCGACGGGGAAAGTGTCCTGCGAGAAATCCGCCGTGGCTTTGGCCAGCACGACGGGCGTGGGCTTGGCCGCATTGGAAGCCGCTTCGACCTTGAAGTGGGTCAGAACGAAATTGCCGTTGGGCGAAGCGCCCGGGCCGTGGGCCGAAAATTTATCGTCCGGCAGCGCCTCAAGCCGAAAGGCGGTGATGCCCTTGAGGTCGGCCTTGGCCGTGATGGTGTAGGTCTCTTTTGCGGGGATTGTGCCGGTCGCGAGGACGCTGCCGTCGGGCTGTTTTTCGAGCTTTGAGCCATCGGACGTCTTCAGCTCATCCAGTTCCAGCACCTTCCACTCGACTGCCGTTTCGATCTGCTTTTTCTCCCACTGCTCCTGCTCGTTGGCCAATCCAGGATTGCCGGCCTTGAGTTTTTCTTTCGCCGATTTGACGGCGTCATCGAGCTGCCGCAGTTGAGAATCCTGCTCGGGCGTCGGCACGGGCATGCCGAGCTCGCGCCGTCCATTGGATGCCTCCTGGATGTCCGCGAAGAACGCCCCCATGTTGTAGAAATCGTTCATCGTGAACGGGTCGAACTTGTGGTCGTGGCACTGGCTGCACCCCATCGTGCTCCCCAGCCACACGGTCGACACGTTCCGCACGCGGTCGGTCAGATACTTGATCTCGTATTCCCGCGGCTGCGCGCCGCCTTCCTCGGTCGTCTGGAGCAATCGGTTGTAGCCGCTGGCGACCTTTTGCTCGGTCGTGGCGTTGGGCAGCAGATCCCCCGCAAGCTGCTCGGTGGTGAAGCGGTCGAAGGGTTTGTTGTCGTTGAACGATTTGATGACGTAATCGCGGAACGGCGCGACGTTCATCGGATTGTCGCTGTGGTAGCCGATCGAGTCGGCGTAGCGCACCAGGTCCAGCCACCACACCGCCATCCGCTCCCCGAAATGCGGCGAAGCGAGCAGCCGGTCCACGAGCTTCTCGTAAGCATCGGGAGACTTGTCGTTGACGAATTCCTCAACATCTTTGGGCGCGGGCGGCAGGCCGGTCAGGTCGAAGCTCAATCGGCGGATGAGCGCCGCGCGATCGGCCTCCTGGGCCGGGGTGAGGCCGGAATCCTTGAGCCGGGCCAGGACGAATGGGTCGATTGCGTTTCGCGTGAAGCCCGCCTGCTCGGCCCCCGGTACCGGCGGCCGCACGGGCGGCAAGTACGCCC
>JAQGHH010000444.1 GCA_028288945.1 Phycisphaerales bacterium | reverse complement strand
TCCAGTTTCGTGCTCAAAAGAAGCCCGCCCAGTTGCGCCATCGCCTCCACGATCAACACGCCCGGCATGATCGGCGTGCCGGGGTAATGCCCCTGGAAAAAGACGTCATTGAACGTGACGTTCTTGATCCCGGTGGCCTTGTGGTCCCCCTCGATCGACAGCACGCGGTCCACCAGCAGCATCGGGTAGCGGTGGGGGAGGATGCGCTGGATTCGGCGGATGTCCATCGCGGCGTCGCGGTGCACCAGCGACTGGCGGTGGGAGTTTTCCTCCTGCTCGAGCAGCCGGCGGGCCAGCATGTGGTTGAGCCGGTGCCCGCTCTTATAGGCCACCACCCGCCCACGGAGGGGCCGGCCGCAGAGAAACAAGTCGCCTATGAGATCGAGGATCTTGTGCCGAGCGCACTCGTCGGCGAAGCGGAACACATTGTCGATCGGCCCCTCGGGCGAGATTACCAAAAGGTCCCTGGGCGAAAGGTGCGCGCCCAGCCCCCGCGCCCGCATCTCCCGCGCTTCTTCTTCAAAGACGAACGTCCGCGCCGGCGCGAGTTGGTGGACGAAATCGTCCTCCCCGAGCCGGAAGCTGACCGTCTGCCTTCCCACCGGCGGGGGGGCGACGAAGTCGTAGATCACTTCCAGCGTGTCCGACGGCCCGGGCAACGCCGCCAGCGTCGCGCCGTCCATGGTCACCTGCAAGGGCTTGCGGATGATCAGCGGCTCGGTATCGGCGTCCTGCTCGATGATCCCCGCTTCTTCGATCGTCTCGACGAAATTCGTGCTGCTGCCGTCCCCGCCCGGCAGTTCCCCCACCGCGCCCCCCGACACCTTCACCACCGCGTTATCGATTCCCATCCCCGCCAAGGCCGCCATGCAATGCTCGATCGTTTCGACGTACAGCGTGCCGTTGCGCAGGCACGTCCGGCGCGGGCGGTTTAACACGTTCTGCACGAGCGCGGGAATGGTGGCGACCTTCCCGTCCTGCTCGCGCAAGAAAGTAATCCCGGACCCCGGCCCGGCGGGGCCGATGGTCAGCGTCGCGGTCTCACCCGAGAAAAGCCCGGGGCCGACGAACGACGCCTCGCGCGAAACTGTCTTCTGGCGTTCACTCACTTCCAACCCATTCTGCTTCCCGCCACCCATGGCGAAAGCCCCGCATTATATCGCTCGGGGAGGAAGATAATAGTGTGACACCACGCCTGT
This sequence comes from Phycisphaerales bacterium, assembly GCA_028288945.1. Taxonomy (GTDB): domain Bacteria; phylum Planctomycetota; class Phycisphaerae; order Tepidisphaerales; family Tepidisphaeraceae; genus RYN-428. Next base: position 1,694 of record JAQGHH010000444.1, on the reverse strand, counting down.
GATCGGAAAAAAACGCTGTGCGTGCGAAGAAGCGACATCCCGAGCAGCGTTACGGCCCCCCTTGAGTTGACGGCGCGGTCCGCGGAACCGCAGGGGAGTTCGTCATCTCCCGCGGCGGTGCAAAATCGAAGGGGTATTTCGGCGCCTCCCGCTTCCCTAGCGCGTACGACTCGGCCGCGGCTTTCGTATCACCCAGGGCCACGTCGGCGTCGATCGCCATCTGGTGCAAATCGCCCTGGTCGGGCAATGCCTCGCGGCCGCGGTAGGCATCCTGCCGGGCGGCTCGCCAGTCGCCCCGTTCCTTGTGCTCGTTGTACGCCATCACGTACATGTTGAACGACCGCGGCTGATGTTCGTAGCTCCAGACGTAAAAGCCCGCCGCGTCGTTCCACTCGCGGGCGTAGGTGAACGTCCGCACCGCTCCCAGCGCCGCAGCCGCGATGACCAACGGCACCGCAAAGCCCAACCGCCATCGCCCCAGCCACATTCCGACGAGCAGCAGAAAAAATGCCGACGGAAGATAGAGCACCCGCTCGGCAAAGATTGTCCCGATCAGCGCCACGATGTTCCCCGTCAACCCGTACGTCAGCCCGAGCGCCAGCAGGCAAAACAGCATCGCCCACGCCTTGCGTCGCATGGCAATGCCTGCAAGGACGAACCACGCTACCAGCGCCGCAACGCCCAGCCAGAGCCACGGATCATCCAGCCGGGCGACCGATCCGATGATCGACGACCCATAGTCCGGCGACAGCCTAGCCGGTGCGACCAGCAACCCCGTGTACCTCCCGAGCAACACCAACGGCATTAGCCATCGGTCCCGCCCGAGGCTCAGCACCATCGGATTGGCGATCGGATTTAAGGTTTCGCGGTTCCAGTAAAACCCGATATGCATTTCCCGCCACGCGAAATACCCGCTGAACAGCAAAAGCAAAGCCGCCAGCAGTAGAGTATCGATCCGCCGGGCTTGCGAATCTTTCGGGTAGGTATCGCGAAACGGGAGGACGGCCAGCAGCAGCAGGGGAAACAACATCCCCTGCTCCTTCGTCAGTACAGCCACGAGAAAGCACGCACAAATTCCCACCACGCGCCGTCCAGACGGCGGCTTCAGAAACAGCCATAAACCAACGAGCGTCGCGAGCGTGCACATCAGCTCCGCGCGCCCCACGATCCCCGCCACCGCCTCCACGTGCACGGGATGAACGGCAAACAACACGCCCGCAATCCACCCCGCCCGCAGCCCGGCGAGTTTCCTCCCCAGCGCCACGACCGCGACACTCACCCCCGCATGCAGCACGATGTTTATCAGGTGATACGGCCAGGCCGTCGCGCCATGAATTCGGTACTCGATGGCAAACGTCAGTAATGTCAGCGGCCGCCAAAGCCGGTCCGGCCCGCGCAACGCGTACGGCGTCGTCCAAATCTTCCCCCAGTCATGCGTCACGCGCCAATTTTTTAGGATGACCCACGCATCGTCGTAGATGAACGTGCCGTGAAGCGTGATGAGGTAGACCAGCACCGCGACGATTGCGACGGATAGAGGCGCGGCCCAAGCCGCGGGGCCTCGCGATTCCGCGGCCTTCGGGAGGGAGAGTTCGGGAGCATATCGCTGATTCATTTGGCGCTTCGCCGCTGTATTTCCCATTTTTGCACAACACCGAAAAGTGGGAAAAAGTGAGAAAAAGTGGGAAATCCGG
>JAQGHH010000432.1 GCA_028288945.1 Phycisphaerales bacterium | reverse complement strand
AGCGATTCGCCGAACGCCTTGAACGGCGATTCGTTCACGCGCTCTTCGATGAGGAACAAATCGCGCCGTGCCTCGGCCGCGGGGGGCGGCGTGAATTCCACCGGCATCTTCAGGTCGGAGCCGCAGGCCTGGGCCAGCAGCTTGAGGTTGCTGGCGTCCACCGGCTCGGCCGCGACGTACAGCACCGGCCTGCCGCGGCGCAGCAGCGCCGCCACCAGGCCCAGCGATTGCGATGAAAGTTTTCCCGGATGATCGAGCACGATCAGGTCGCCCGCCGCGAGCGCGTCGCGGTCGATGGCGTCGGGGCCGATCCGCTTGACGCGCTCGCCGTGCAATTGGGCGCCTTCCCCCACAGGCCGCAGCGGCGCGAGCGCACGCTCCAGAAAATGACTCGACGAAGGCTGCGGCGTGGAGGGTTGCCGCGTGACCAGCACGTACGTGGGGCTGGGCCGCACGTCGAGCACGAACGGCCGCACGTCATCGGCGGCCAGCGCATCTTCCACGCCCACCAGCCGGGCCTCGCCGGCCTGCCAGCCCGCTTCGGGAGCGACGATCGTCGTGCTGAGCGTGGTCTTCACGCCCGGTGGGCAGACGCCCTGCAGCCGCGCCGTCACCCGCCCGGCGGATAAATCCACCTGCACGTCGCGGGCGGCGGGGGAGTAGTTGCCGATCTCGACGTCCATCCGCACGTCACGCCCCTGCTCGACGCGGCCGCGCGGCGTCACTTTCAAAACCGCGACGTTCGGCGGCACTTCCGCCGGAGCGACCGATTCGAGCAGGATGCGCGTGTCCTTGGGCAGCGGCGAAAAGTCCGCCGTCGCCCAGTTCGATCGCTGAAAGTTGCTGATGATCACCAGCTCGCGGCTCTGTCCCGGTGCGCCCGAAGCGAGCATCTCGCCGGCGAGGTTGATGGCCGCGGTGGCGTCCAGCCGCTGGGGCAGCGGCCTGGCCGTCGCCAGCTCATCGCGCAGCGCGCTGAAGTTGGCGGTGAGATGCTCGACCACCGGCCGGGGCCGGGCTGCGGCGAGGATGAGGTTCGCCCGAGCGCCCGGACTGTAGCCGAGGTATTTGGCGGCGGCGGGGCGGGCGCGGTCGAACGCGGTCGCGCCGTGTGAGACAGCGCCCATTCCCAAACTTTGGTCCACCAGCACCACGCGCGCCGCATCGGTCGAAGCCTCGGCGGGCACCAGCGGCTTAGCGCCAATCAGCGGCCGCGCGAACGCCGCCGCCAGCAGCAACACCGCAGCCGCCCGCAGGAACAGCAAAAGGAAATCGCGCAGGCGGTATCGGGCGCGGCGCTGCTGGATGGCTTCGCGCACGAACCGGATGGTCGAGAGCGGCAGCCGCACCGGCTTGGGGCGCGTCAGCCAATGGATCAGCAGCGGCAGCCCGACCGCCAATCCCGCGAACAGCGCCCATGGGTGAAGCAATGTCATAATTCACATCCCGCCCGCAACTACCCGGCCCGCTCGACCAGGAACCCGCCCAGCGTTTGCAGGTACGGCACGGCCGTGGAAACGCGGCGGTAATCGCACGCCGCCCCCAGCGCCAGCCCGCGCACCGCCGCGGCGTGCGCCGTGAAACGCTCTTCATAAATCTTGCGGATATCGGCGGGGGAGCAGTCCACCCGCCCGTCGTCTTCAAGCCCCTCGAAGCGGAAGGCGATCCCTTCGGGCAGCCGCTCCTCCGCAGGGTGAATCACGTGCAGCACGATCACTTCCCATCCCCGGTGGCGGAACAGCCGCAACGACGCGAACACCGCGTCGATGTCCTCGACCAAAAAATCGCTGGCCACCATCAGCACGCCACGCCTAGTGAGCCGTCCGAACAAATCGCGCAGCGCCCCGGCCAGTTGCGTCGCGGGCCGGGTCTGCAGCGATTCGATCGCTCGCTGAAGCTTGCTCACATGCCCGGATGTGCTCCCCGGCGCGAAGACTTCCTTGAGCCCGTCGGAGATCACGGCAAGGCCCACCTGGTCCTGCTGGCCCGCGATGACGTGGGAGAGTGCTGTCGTGAGGTATTGCACGTACTCCAGTTTGGACGCCCCGTCGCCCGCCTTGCGGCCGCCGAACTGCATCGACCCGCTGGCGTCCACCACCATCGTGCACAGCAGGTTCGTCTCGTCCTGGAAGAGCCGCACGAACCCCTTGCCCGTGCGGGCGAGTACTTTCCAGTCGAGCCGGCGGAGGTCTTCGCCGGCGGTGTATTCGCGGAAATCCACGAACTCCCCCGCGCCTCCCTTTTGCTTGGAGCGGTGCCGCCCGCTGTACGCCCCTTCGATCTGCTTGCGCGTCACGAACCGCATGTGCGCCAGCGCCGAAAGCGCCCGAAGGTCGAGGAACCGGCTGCCGGAGGCGGTCGCTTGCGTTGGCATCAGGAAACCTCGTTGCCGGCACCGTGGACAATCGTCGATTGATCGGGCTCAGCAATTGCTTAGCCGCCCCGCTTGCGGGGCGTTTCCTTTCGCTTACCCGAAATGCGCCCCGCTGTTCGACTGCGCTCACCGCAGGCAAGCGGGGCGGCTAAACATTGGGTCCGCGCGAGGAGGAGTAAACGCCGCTACCGCGGCACGTCCTTGAGCAGCCGCTCCACGATCTGCACCGAAGTCACTGAGTCGCCGATCGCGCGGTGATTGGCCAGCACGCGGTGCCGCAGCACCGGCAGCGCCAGCGCCGCTACGTCCTCAATCGTCGGCGTGGTGCGGCCGTCGATCAGCGCCTTGGCCTTGGCGGCCCGCACGAGGTTCTGCGACCCGCGGGGGCCCGCGCCCCAGGCGACGTAGTCCTTTATATATTGCGTGGCGCGCGGGTCGGTCGGCCGGCTCGAACCGCACAGCCGCACCGCGTAAGCGGCCACGCTCTGCGGGATCGGCGCGGCCCACACCAGCTCGCGCAACGCGAGGAACGCCTCGCGATCCATCGTCGCCGTCGGCAGCGGCGGCACCGCGCCGCTGGTCTTCATCACGATCTCCTCCTCCTGCTGCGGCGTCGGGTAGTCGATGTGGATTTCCATCATGAACCGGTCGAGCTGCGCCTCGGGCAGCGGAT
>JAQGHH010000431.1 GCA_028288945.1 Phycisphaerales bacterium | reverse complement strand
GAAGTCATCGGTTTTGACCCGAACGCGCCGGTGACCAAGTACCTCGAATGGTGCCCGCCGCTCGATTTCCCGCGGTGGAAAAGCGGAACGGCTTATCGACCCGACTCCTGGGTTATTGACGGATCTGACGCCTGGCAATGCGCTGCCGAGCATACAGCCGATGCCAAAAACCAACCCGACGGTCCGGATGGTGCGCGATTCTGGAAAAAGGTGATTCCGTCGATCGCATTCACGGCGCGGTAGCTCCGGCCCCGCTCGTCGAGCTGCGCTTTCATTGCGAAACACGCACACTCACGCTCGGCCCCTCACCGCAGCCCTCTCCCCCGAGTACGAGGGAGAGGGAGTAGCGCTCGACGGGAACAAATCGATATCGCTTTGTCAGTAGAGCTTCGTCGGCTCCGTCTTCCCCGCCCCCGCTTTCACGGAGTCGCTGCTGGCGCTGACCTTAAACTGCACGTCCCCCGCACGGGCGGCCTTGACCACGACCTTCCAGGTGACGGCCTGCTTGGGCGCAAGAGTGGTGATGGGGGCAAAGCGGACGGTCGCGCCGTCAACAGAAGCCTCGGTCGCGCCCGAGGCACTCACGAATTGTTCGCCTTCCGGCACGGTCGCGGTGACACGCACGTTGGCATCCGGGCCGGTGCCTTGATTGGTCACGGTGATGTCATAGACGACGTTGTCGCCCACGCGGACGGGGTCGGCCTCGTCCACGGCTTCCAGGAGCAGCGCCGCGATCGTCTGGATACGGGTTTGGGCTGATTGCACGACGCGCTCGGCGCACGCGGCGGTTGCCGCGGCGTTCAGGGCCAACACGCCGCCCTGAGTCCCCGCGGCCGTCACGTCGAGCGTTCGCGTTTCACCCGGGTTGATCGTGCCGAGGCTTGTGTCACCGCCCCCCCCGACGGCCGCGTTGCGTGCGCCCTCCGCCTGGCGCACCGCAACGACCCGGCCGATCTCAGACGTACCCAACCGCACGGTTGCATCCCGGGCGGGGGCATCGCCCGTGTTGGTAACGGTCACGCGGTAGGTGACTTCCTTGCCCACGTAGTCGTCGCCGGGCCCGTTGACGGCCACCGCAAGCTTCGGCGCGTGGACATTAGTGGTCACCGTCTGCGAACGGATCGTGTCCCCTTCGCTGCTGACGATTGCCTGTGAAGAAAAGCTTCCCGGGCGCGAAGGACGCAGGTGTGCCGTCACATCGCGGCTCTGCCCTTCCGGGATATCGCCCAAATCCGCCGCCACGACATTCTTTCCGTCCGCCGTGGTCACGCCCTCCGGCAGGGTGTCGCGGAATGTGACGCCGCGGGCGAAGCCCGTCCCGGTATTGCTAACGGTGTACTTGTGGATCACTTCCTGACAAATGTCCGCGTCCGCCGGCCCTTGCGCGACCACTTTCAGGACGGGATTGGTCACCCGCAACGCCATGCAGAACGTCGGCGGCTGATAGCTAATGGCGTAGCACTCGTCCATCGCCCCTTCGCGCCCGGGGTTCACGGTCATCTCGATCACCCGCGATTCCCGCGGCCCCAGGTCGCCGACCTGATAGACGTTCTGCCCGTCGGTCAGCGGCTGAGTGGTGGCCGAGGTCTTAATAACGCGCAGCCCATCGGGCGCGCGCGAGCGCAGCGTGATCCCGTGGACGGTTTGCGTGGTGAGGTTTGTGACCCGGATTCCATAGCGGTAATCGCGATTCAGGCGGGCTTCGTTGCCGCCCACCTGCTCGACGAGCAGCGTGCTGGTGCCACGGTCGCCGGTGGGGTAGGCCAGCGCCGTGTGATCATCGCGCTGCTGCGCCGGGGCGCGGGTGACGTGTGACGTCTGAATGGCCGAAGTTGAATCGTAATACCCGGAGTCCGCCCGGTCGGAAGACCCGCACCCGGTGAAGGCCAGAAGGGTCGAAAAGAACGCCGTGGGCAAACCAAGAAAGGCCGCCCGAAATGATTGGCTATAAGCGCGTTGCATGGGATGCTCCGTAACCCCCGAGGACCAAGGTGCGGCTCCGACGAGCCGCTTCACCGCAGGCCCACGAGCAAACCCCACGCCAGAGCACGCAAGTATATCCCATTTGAAAAGGAGCGCGCCGCGCTGCTATAGGGCCGCGGCCGCGGCGTCCTGGAAGGACTTTCGGACGTCCGAGGCGTCAGAGTTGGGGAAGTTGGCGCGTTGCACCATCAGGATGTAGACGACGCCCTTCACTGGATCGATCCACGCCTGCGTGCCGTAGGCGCCGCCGTGGCCGTGGGAGCCGGGGGAGAGCGCCTGGCTGACGCCCTGCGGCTCGCGCACGACACACCACCCTAGGCCCCACCCGTTACCGGGCGTGAAGCCGGTTTTTAGATCGCCACTTTGCACGGTCGTCATCTGCTTGACGGATTCGGGCTTGAGGTACTGCTTGCCGTTGAACGAGCCCTTGTTCAGCACCATCTGTAGGAACCTGGCGTAGTCAGACGCCGTCGAAAACAATCCGCCGTTGGCGGCAGGATAGTAGTCGTGGAGCGACGGATCATGCCCCGCCAGGAAAGGCGTCGGAACTTCCGCGAGCTTACCATCCGCCAGCTTGTACGACTTCGCCAGCCGGGCCACCTGATCCTTCGTCGGATAGAAGGTTGTGTCCTGCATTCCCAGCGGCGTAAACAGCCGGGCCTGCAAAAATTCCGGGAACGATTGCCCCGACACCACCTCGACCACCCGCCCCAGCGTGTTGATCCCCGACTGGCAGTACTGCCATTTCGTCCCCGGCTCAAACTGAAGCGCCTTCTTCGCCGAGTAAGGGATCAAATCGCCCAGCGTGTGCGCCGACCTGGCCTCGTCATTGCTCAGGTCAGGCATCCCCGAGCTGTGCGTCAGCAAGTGCTTGAGCGTGATCACGCGCGTCGTCCCGTCGGCGGTCTTCAGGTTCCCGAGCTCGGGAATGTATTTGCCGACCGGATCATCCACCGACAGCTTCCCCTCCTCCTGAAGCATCATGATCGCCGCGCCGGTGATCGGCTTGGTCATCGACGCGATCCAGAAGACGGCGTCGGTTTTCATGGGCTTGCCAGCCGCGACGTCCGCCTGCCCGACGGCGTCCAGCTCGAGCACCTTCTCGCGATCTGCGACCAGCGTAATGGCCCCGGCGATCTCGTGCTTCGCGACAAATTCCTTCATCCGCTCGGAAACCGCTTCGAATTTAGCGCCGCCCTCGCCCGGAGCGGCCGCGCGTGCCCAGCCGGCAAGGACAAACGCCAGCGATGCCCCAATGCAAATTGACAAGCCGATGTGATGCAAGCGTGACGTGTTCATGCAGGCAGTGTACCGGGCACAATGCCTAGCGCCGATACCCGAGGACAAGCATCGCGCCGTACACGCCCACGCCAAGGATGAACCATGCGACGTAGTCGCCCACGCGGCCGGTGTGCATCGCGCGCAGCGGATGAACGGCCCGACGGATCGCGTCGCCCGTGACCTGCCGAAATCGCCCCAACGCGAGGGGGAACAACGCCGCGAGCGCCAGCAGCGCCGCGCACCCGATGTTCACCACCGGCTTCCACACTTCCCGCAATGGTGGCGCCATGTCCCCCGCAGGCGCGGGCGGCATGGGGGTGCCGAGCAGCACATGCCCGATCAGGCCGCGCGTGTCCTGCATCCGGTACGCGGCATGAACGGCCGCGGTGCGGACAGGCGGCGCTAGCGCCACAAGCAATGCGCACGCGAGCAGCGCCAGCGCCGGAGCCCACATGGTCCGCGGCGTGTCACGATGCCGGCCGAGGGTTTCCGACTCCATCGGGATGACCGGCGTTTCCTCCGCACCCACAGGCTTGTCCTCGCCCCACCCCAGGAAGATCCGCCCGCCGATCCGCAACACCGCAGCAGATGTCAGGGTCGCCGAAAACATCATGACCGCCGACGCCCAGTCGTGCCCGTGCCGTATCGCGGATTCGCCAATGGCGCCCGCCCCGAAGAAGGTCGCAAACGTCGGCAAACCCGCGAGCCCCAGTGCGCCCAGCAGCAAGAGCAATCCGGTCCAGGGCAACTTCCGGCCTTTGCCGTGAAGCTCGTATTCGTCCACGCTCCGGAAGCGGTGGAGCAATATCCCGGCACAGATGAACAATGCGCCCTTCACCAACCCGTGGCCGAGCAGATAGAGAGCCGTGCCCGCAAGCCCGTCCGCCGACAGCAGCCCGACGCCCATGAACATCACGCCCGTGTGACTGATGGTGGAGAAGGCGAGGAGGCGTTTGAGGTGGCGCTGGCCGAAACATTCGATACCGCCGACGACGGCCGTGAGTGTGCCGATCGTCAGGAACAGCGCACTGGTAACGCTGGAGTGCGCCGCCAGCGGGATGGCGAACACCGACCAGTACACCCGCGCCGCAGCGTAGAGTCCCAACTGGACCATGACCCCCGAAAAGAGGACGCAAACCGGCGTCGGCGCGACCGCATGGGCGTCGGCGAGCCAGAAATGAAACGGGAACGCCGCCGCCTTCACGAGGAAACCGGAAATAACAAACAGAAACGCCACCGGCACCAGCCACCCGCCCGGGTCGTGGGCCGC
>JAQGHH010000420.1 GCA_028288945.1 Phycisphaerales bacterium | reverse complement strand
GTGGCCCACCTCGACGCCCGGCAGCGCGCGATCAAGGAGCCGCGGTGGAACGAGGCCATCGCCCGCATCGCGCACATGGCCGGCGCGCCGGTGGTGCCGCTCTATTTCGACGGGCGCAACAGCGTGGCGTTCCAACTGCTGGGCCTGATTCATCCGCGCGTCCGCACGGTGATGCTCCCGCGCGAATTGCTCAGGAAGCGCGGCGCTGAAATCGGCGTGCGCGTGGGCTCGCCCGTCCCCCACCGCCGGCTCGAATCCATGGCGGGCGACGCCCAGCGCACCGGATATCTGCGCGAGCGCACGTTCCTTCTCCGCCACCGCGGCGTGCCTTGCGTACCCGATCGGCTGGGCCGGGCGGCGGGCATGGAGCCCGTGTGCGAGGCCGGGTCGGCGGAGCAAATCGCGCAGGAAGTCGCGGGCCTGCCGGCCCGTCAGATGCTTGCCGAGAGCGACGGCCTGGCCGTCTATCACGCCCGCGCATCGCAGATCCCGCATCTGCTGCGCGAGATCGGCCGCCTGCGCGAAATCACCTACCGCGCCACCGGCGAAGGCACCGGCCGCCCCTCCGACCTCGACGATTTCGACACCTGGTATCACCACCTGTTCGTCTGGCACAAGACGTCCCGCGAGCTCGTCGGCGCTTACCGCCTGGGCGCTACCGACGAGATCGTCACCTCCCGCGGCGAGCACGGGCTCTACACCGCCACGCTCTTCCGCTACCGCCCCGGCCTCATCGAGCGACTCGGGCCGGCGCTGGAACTGGGCCGCTCATTCGTCCGCTCCGAATACCAGAAGAGCTATGCCCCGCTGCTGATGCTGTGGAAAGGGATCGGCCGGTTCGTGGTGGAAAACCCGCAGTACAAGACGCTCTTCGGGCCGGTGAGCATCAGCAACGATTACCAGGGCATCTCGAAGGAACTGATGGTGCGCTTCCTGGAAGCGCGTCACGCGGAGCCGGGGCTGTCGCGGCTCACGCAGCCGCGAAACCCGTTCCGCTCGGGCCGCGGGGCGGGGGTGGAGGACGTCTGCCGGGCGCTGCTCGCCGGCGACGACGTGGATGATCTGGTGGCGGAATTGGAGCCCGACGGCAAGGGCATGCCCGTGCTCCTGAGGCAATACCTCAAGCTCGGCGCACGCTTCTTCGGGTTCAACGTCGATCCGGATTTCAACGACGCTTTGGACGGATTGATGCTCGTGGATCTCACGCGCACGGACCGTAAATTGCTCGACCGCTACATGGGCAAGCCCGGAGCGGCACAATTCCTGGCGGTACATGGTGTGAATTCGCCGGGACGTCAGTTGAATCCGACTTCGAATTGATGAGTAATGAGTGACAAAACTTTCCCGTCACGTTTCACTCATCATCTACGGCATCATCCCCGGCGGCAGTCCCAAGTCGGCGGTCACTTTCTGCATCTCGGTCTGGATCATGTCCCCCGCCTTCACCTGGGCGGCATGGACGGCGGCGACGATCAGGTCTTCGAGCAGTTCGGTGTCATTGAGGTCCACGCGCGCCTTGTCGATGCGTACCTTGACCAGCTCCAGTCGGCCGTTGACGGTCGCCTCGACCATCCCCCCGCCGGCGTCGGCGGAGATCTGCCGCTTGGACAGTTCCTCCTGCGCGGCCTTCATCTTCTCCTGCATCTCGCGGTATTTGGCCATCAGGCCCGGGAGGCTTCCTAGATTCTTGAGTACGTCGAGCATGAATTCTCCAGAAGTTGCCAGTTGCCAGTTCTCGGTTGCCAGTGAAGGCCCATGGGATGTTGCAGGTGCGAGTTGCGAGTCTGCCATGATGCGGCGTAGGAACCAACACTTTTTCCATTTCCTTCGCTGGCAACTGACAACTGGCAACTCCCTACTCTACTTTAATAATCTGCCCCCCCAGCTTGTCCATCACTGATTTCACCAGCGGCTCGGAATTGCGGAGTGAGTCAACGAGTTCGGGGGTCACCTTAATGGCGGGCGGGCCTGCCGGCAAAGGGGCGGGCTCGGGGGCCGGTTGGGCCGCGGGGCGGGGCGCTGGCTTGCGAAGGGGAGCGGCGGTTTGCGGACGGGCCTCTTCCTGCCGGGCCTCGGCGGGCTCATCGGTGCTGACCTCGAATTTCACGCCGATGGATTGGTTCAATACTTTTGAAGCCGCATCGCGGATGAGGTCCTTCTTACCGTTCTTTTCCCACTGCCGGATGAACGTCTCATGTTGCGGGCCGTAGCGGATGACCATGCGGTCCTGCTCGAGGCCGACCAATTGGCCCTGCGCGACGAGCGAATGGAGCATCGGGCCGTGATTGGCCAGCAGCTTCAACATCCCCTGCCAGACGGCGGGCAGATCCGCGGGGTCTGCCGGCTCAACGTTGGAGTCTGCGGATACGGACGATGCGGGCGTTTCGGGTTGGGCGACGGGAGCGGGCGTGGCTGCCTTGTGTTTGGCGAGAAGCGTCGAGAGCGATTCGGACGGGCCTTCCCAAACTTTTCCAGGGGCGGGAAGGGAGTCGTCGTCATCGTCGTGGGAGTGCGGAGTGCTGGGTGCTGAGTGCTGAGGAGCGGCAGGATTGTGCGCGACGGGCAACGCCTGAGTGGCTGGCAG
>JAQGHH010000376.1 GCA_028288945.1 Phycisphaerales bacterium | reverse complement strand
CTCGCCCTCACCTCCAAGTACAAGAGCGAGTTCCTGGCCAACATGAGCCACGAGCTGCGCACGCCGCTCAATTCGCTGCTCATTCTTTCCGACCAGCTCAGCAAGAACGGCGACGGCAACCTCACCGGCCGCCAGGTGGAATTCGCCCGCACGATCCACTCCTCGGGCAACGACCTGCTCGCCCTCATCAACGACATCCTCGATTTGTCGAAGATCGAATCGGGCACGGTCGTCGTGGACATCGGCGACGTCACCTTCCGCGACCTGGCCGATTACGTGGACCGCACCTTCCGCCACGTCGCCGAGAGCAAGAAGCTCGAATTCCACACCGAACTGTCCGAGGACCTGCCCCGCGCGGTACACACCGACTCCAAGCGGCTGCAGCAGATCCTCAAGAACCTGCTCTCCAACGCCTTCAAGTTCACAGACCGCGGGCACGTGGCGCTGCGGATGTCGCCGGCCACCGACGGGTGGTCGATGGACAACGAAGCCCTCAACCGCGCCCGCACGGTCATCGCCTTCAGCGTCACGGACACGGGCATCGGCATCCCGACCGAGAAGCAGCAGATCATCTTCGAGGCGTTCCAGCAGGCGGACGGCTCGACGAGCCGCAAGTACGGGGGCACCGGCCTGGGCCTGGCCATCAGCCGCGAACTAGCCAAGCTGCTGGGCGGCGAAATCCGCCTGACCAGCGGCGTGAGCGAAGGGAGCATCTTCACGCTCTACCTCCCGCAGAGCTACGTGCCGTTGCGGCCAGTCCGGCGGCAGGTGACGAGCACCGAACTTCCCGCGCTCCCGCCGGGTGACGCGCCGCCGGCCCTCCGCCCCGCGCTGCCTGATGCCCCCTCGGTCGGCAGCACCTTCACCGACGACAGCGCCGACCTTCAGCCCGGCGACAAGATCCTGCTCGTCGTCGAGAACGACCCGGCGTTCGCCCGTTTCCTCTTTGACCTGGCGCACGAGAACAATTTCAAGGCCATCGTCGTCGCCCACGGGGCGACAGCCCTCAGCGTCGCGCGGGAGATCAAGCCCCACGCCATCACCCTCGACATCAATCTCCCCGACATCGACGGCTGGCGCGTGCTCAACCGCCTGAAGGACGACGCCGTCACGCGCCACATCCCCGTCCACTTCATCAGCACCGAGGAGGAACGTGAACGCGGCCTCCGCATGGGCGCGATGGGGGCGCTGGTGAAGCCCGTGAAGACCAAGCAGGCGCTGGACGACGCCTTTGCGCGGATCAAGACCTACATCGAGCCGCACACGCGAAAGGTGTTGGTCGCCGACGGCGACGAAGCCCGCCGCAAGGAGATCGCCGGGCTGTGCGCCGGCGACGACGCCGCGGTAACCACCGTGCCGACGGCCGCCGAGGCCCTCGCGGCTCTCCGCGAATCGCCGTTCGATCTGGTCATCCTCGACCCCGATCTCCCCGACATGAAGGGCTTCGATCTCGTGGACGAAATCCGCGAGAACCTCGGCCAGCGCGACCTCCCGCTCATCCTCTACAGCACCCGCGAGCTGACCAAGAAGGAGGAGCTGCACCTCAAGCGCCTGCTGCACACGACCGTCCTCCGCGACGTGCGCTCCGCCGAGCGACTGCTCGACGACGTCTCCCTCTTCCTCCACCGCAACGTCAGCGCCCTGCCCGACGAGCGGCGTGGGATGCTCGAAGGCCTTCACAGCGCCGCGGCGGTTCTGGCGGGCAAAAAAGTACTGGTCGTGGACGACGACATCCGCAACATCTTCGCCATGACCAGCATCCTCGAGCCGTACCAGGCCCACGTCTTCTCCGCCGAGACCGGCAAGTCCGCCATCGAAATCCTCCAGCAAAACCCCGACATGGACGTGGTGCTGATGGACATTATGATGCCAGACATGGACGGCTACGACACGATGCGCGCCATCCGCAAGCTGGGCAAGTACCGTGCCCTGCCCATCATCGCCCTGACGGCAAAGGCGATGAAAGGCGACCGCGAAAAGTGCATAGAAGCCGGCGCGTCCGACTACATCTCCAAGCCCGTGGACACCGAGCAATTGCTCGGGTTGCTGAGGGTGTGGTTGTACCGGTAGAAGAGAAGCGCTGAGTGCTGGCGAAGAAAGTGCTGAGCGCCGGGTGCTGAGTGCTGAGAAGACATAAAACGGTCTCCTCTCAGCACCCAGCACTCACTCAGCACTCAGCACTGAACACGGCACTCAGCACTCAGCACTGCATGACGAACGGCAAAGTCAACATCCTCCTCGTCGACGACCGCCCCGACAAACTCCTCGCGCTCGAGGCGGTGCTCGAGGACCTCGGCCAGAACATCGTCCGCGCGCACAGCGGGCGCGAGGCGCTGCGGGCGCTGCTCGCCCAGGAGTTCGCCGTCATCCTCCTCGACGTCAACATGCCGGGCATGGACGGCCTGGAGACCGCGTCGCTCATCCGCCAGCGCAAGAGCACCCGCCAGACGCCGATCATTTTCGTCACCGCCTTCGCGGACGAGATGCACATCAACCGCGGCTACTCGCTGGGCGCGGTGGACTACATCCTCGCGCCGGTCGTGCCGGACGTGCTCAAATCAAAGGTCGCAGTGTTCGTGGACCTCGACCGCAAGACCCGCGAGCTGCGCCATCAGGCCGAGCAGCAGCGGCAGCGCGCCACCCAGCTCCAGAAGCTGGCGGCGGCGGCGATCGCGGTCAACTCCTCGCGCTCCCTCCCCGCACTGCTCAAGGTCGTCGCCGACGCGGCACGCGACATCGTCGGCAGCCACCAGGCGATCACCCTCTTCGCCCCCGAGCCCGACAGCCCGGACGCCCCGAGGCGCACCGAGGCCGGCGGCAGCTTCTCCGACAAGTACGCCCCCTGGCGCGGCCGCACGCTGCACCTCGACGCCTGCGCCACCACGCAGGTCGCCCGCAGCCCCCGCGCCACGCGCATGACCGAGGAGGAACTCCACCTCCACCCCGACTGGCAGATCGTGCGCGACCTGGACGTGCCCCCCATCCGCGGCATGCTCGCCGCACCCCTTACCGGGAACGACTCGCGCTCCATCGGCGTCGTCTACCTCTCCGACAAGCACGAGGGCGACTTCACCGAGGACGATGAGGCCATCCTTACCCAGCTCGCGCAAACCGCTTCCCTCGCCATCGAGAACAACCTCTACGCCCAGGAGCGCGAGGCTAACCGTATCAAGGACGAGTTCCTCGCCACGCTCTCCCACGAGCTGCGCACGCCGCTCAACGCCATCCTCGGCTGGACGCAATTGCTGCGGATGGAGAGCCCGGAAGGGGAGGTCGGCCACGGCCTGGAGATCATCGAACGCAACGCCCGCGCCCAGACCAAGCTTATCGAAGATCTGCTTGACGTCTCCCGCATCACCAGCGGCAAGCTGCGGCTCGACGTGAAGCCCGTGCCGCTCGGCCAGTTGATTAGAATCGCGGCCGACGGCGTGCGCCCCGCGGCCCAGGACAAGGGCGTCATACTCGACGCCACGCTCGCGCCGACCCCCGACGTCGTCAGCGGGGACGCCGACCGCCTCCAGCAGGTCATCTGGAACCTCCTGACCAACGCCGTCAAATTCACCGACCGCGGCGGGCGCGTCGAGGTCACCCTCCGCCGCAGCGAATCGGGCGTGCGCGTCGCCGTCAGCGACACCGGCCGCGGCATTCCGCCCGAGTTCCTCCCGCACGTCTTCGAACGCTTCCGCCAGGGCGACTCCACCAGCACCCGCGCCCACGGCGGCCTGGGCATCGGCCTGACCATCGTGCGCCACCTCGTCGAACTGCACGGCGGCGCGGTCCGCGCCGAAAGCGCCGGCGCGGGCTGCGGCTCCACATTTACCGTGGACTTACCGCTCGCCGGCGACAGCAGGTCGCCGGCGAACTCCGTGAGCGCCGCCCAAAACGGCGACGCCCGCCCCGGGCCGGGCGGGGTCGCCATCCGCGGCATGCGGGTTCTCGTCGTAGACGACGAGCCGGACGCGCGCGAGGTCGTCGCCGCCATCCTCCGGCGTGCCGGCGCGGAAGCGAGGACCGCCCCGACCACGCGGGCGGCCCTCAATATGCTCGAAGGCGGGTTCCTCCCCGACGTGATCATCAGCGACATCGCCATGCCCGACGAGGACGGCTACGACCTGATCCGCGCCGTCCGCGCCCTCCCCCCCGAAAATGGCGGCGCGACCCCCGCGATCGCCCTCACCGCCTACGCCCGCGAGGAGGACCGTCTCCGCGCGCTCGACGCCGGGTTCCAGGCCCACCTCCCCAAGCCCATCGACCCCGCCGCCCTGACCGCCACCACTGCCCAACTGGCCCGCCCGCGCCACCCGCACCTCGCCCGCTCCTGATCCGCCCCCCAAACAAAAAACCGGGACAGGTCCAATTAATGTGCGATTAATTGGACCTGTCCCAATCCCGTTCGGCTCGACGGTTGCTTGCGACGATGCGGCGGCCCATCTGGGCCGAATCGATCCGGCCTCACGCGAGGGTGCTCCCGTCGGCGACTGTTGGACGGATGGGTTTGGCGCAGCGT
>JAQGHH010000345.1 GCA_028288945.1 Phycisphaerales bacterium | reverse complement strand
GGTGGATTGCGTGTTCGCGGGGGGGAGCAGGCGCAGGGTGGAGGCTTCTATTTGTTCGATGCGGCATAGCCGGGTTTCGGCGCTCGCGTCGCTGCGGGTGAGGAGGGCGAGGTCGCCGGCCTGTAGGTCGGCGGGGGCGATGATCTGGAACGCCAGGAATGTCCCCTTCTGGTGCGGAGGGGCGTTCGTCTTCAGCTCCAGCGCGAAGCAATCCGGAACTCCCGCGTAGCGAACGCGCAGCCGACGGCCATCGAGCGGGGTCCAGTCGTCGAAATGCTCGACCGCCCCGCCCTTCATCACGCGGCCCAGGATCGGCACGCCGCGACCCGCGGGGCAGGGAACCGCGGCCGGCATCGCCGCGCTGCGCGAACGGGCGGTTTTCGGGGCGTGACGATCGAGATCGACGTGATGCGTGTCGGCGATCCATTTCGCGCCGCCGGCGTCGAGCGATTCGAGATCGCGCACGCTCACCTTCAGCGCCCGCGCGAGATACGCCCGCGCGCTGCGTCCGATGTGTTGAAGCGAGTCCGCCTCGAGCATCGCATGGACCGTCTCGAGCGCAATCCCCGATTCATCCGCCAGCGCCCCCGCTGTCGGCATTCCCAGAACCTTGGCGCGGTGCAACACCCATTGCGACATCCTTCCCATGGCACTTCCCGTCCTGCACGTTTCCGACTGCTGTGTTGCCGCGTCTTACCATCCCCGCGTCCTCACCGTCATTCGTCGGGCGTCAGCCGATGCGTCGCCCGCGCCAGCAGCTTGACGCTCGATCGCTCGACCACCCGCGGCTCATACTTTTCGTTCCAGCAGCGGAGGATGAGCAGCTCGCGGTTTTCGGCGTCGAGGAAAATTCGCTTGAAGGTGTTCTCGCCGTCGGCGAACTGGAGAAAATAGTTTTTGCCTTCGACGATCCCCTCGCGCTCGGCGGCGTCGACGGAGAAGACAACGACGTCGCCGTGATGGTATTTGGGCTCCATGCAGTCGCCGTCGACGGTGACGGCAAACCGCCGGGCCGCGCCGGCGGGGACGGGGGCCTTGCCGCGTTGGGCGGCGGTGCGGTCTTCGGTCCGCGCCGCGGAGACGCCATGGAAATGCTCGACTTCCACCACGCCGCGTCCCGACCCGGGCTGCATGCCGGTGGGAAACGCCGCATCGTGCAATGGCGTGGACGGACCCATGCGCGGCGTCTTACTGGCGTCGTCGGTTTCGCCCGACGGCGCGCCGATCTGTTGGCGGAGCGCGTCCGGCGAGAGGTTGAGCAACGCCGCCAGCTTGCGGAAACTTTTGACCTGCATCCCCCCCGCCTCCGATTGCTCGAGCCGGCGAATGTTGGCCGGCGACATTTCCAGCTTCTGCGCGAATTCCTCCTGCGTGAGATACCGCCCCTGCCTGAGGGCCGCGAACTCCTTGCCGAAGATGAGGATGCGCTGTTGAGCCATTTCTGATAAACACCTGTACCGGACGCAACCGCCAAAATCCAGAAGAAAATAGGATAAATAGTATTTGAATATTACTATTCTATCGGTATATTAGTACTCATGTGTTAGGTTTATGTTTGGTAGCGGTCGAAGGGCGAACTTGGGGACTATTTATGGCCACAGTGGAAGTAGGCGTGGCGTTCCGCGCGAAGGACGCCGAGGCGTTGTTCAGGAAGCTAGGGCTTGAGCCCGCGCACGAGCGGTCGATCCTGCAAGGCTGGAAGGAGGCGAATGCCGCGTGGCTCCGCGAGCATACCCGGCGCGTGGTGACCCACTCCGAGCGGGTGGATTCCCACCTCCGCCGATTCGCCAGCGGACGGACCGCACCCGCGACCCGCGGCCGAAAATCCAGCGGCCGCCGACGGGCGGTCTGGTGCGTGGAGCTCAAGCTCCGCTTCCGCTCGCTCACCGCCGCGGCCCGTTTCGTGGACCGCAGTCCGAGCAATATTCTTCAAGCACTTAACCGCGGGGTGCGCTGCGGGGAATATCACTGGGAGCCCGCTTGAGCTTCGCATTCATCGCCGACGCCGTCGGCTGGCGGACGTTCCATATCAGGCGCAGGCGGCTCATGATCTGGATGACGGCGTACGATGCGTCGAATTGCCACCAATGCAGGCCGTGGCGGGCGCTGGTGGGGAAGGCGTGGTGGTTGTTGTGCCAGCCTTCGCCGAGGCTGAGGATGGCGATGGGGAAATTGTTGGTGCTATGGTCGGCGCTGTGGAACGGCCGGCCGCCCCAGACGTGGCAGACGGAGTTGATGCTCCACGTCACGTGCTGCATGAGGAAGACGCGCACAAGCCCGCCCCAAACGAGCCCCGACACGAACCCGCCCCACGACCGCGAATAGAGTCCCAACGCGACGGCCGGCAGGAACAAGCCGAGGCCCACCCAGAGAAAATAGAGCCGGTCGATGATGAGAAGGCCGCGGTCGGCGAGGAGGTCAGGGACGGAGCGGGCGAGGTCGGGGCGGTCGGCGTCGAAGCACCAGCCGACGTGGGCGTGCCACATGCCGCGGAGCATGGCCAGCGGGCCCTCGCCATGAAGGTGAGGGGAATGCGGGTCTCCGTCGCGGTCGGAAAGTTGATGGTGCCGGCGATGGGTGGCGCACCACTTGATCGCCATGCCTTGTGCGGCGCTGGAGCCGAAGACCGCCAGGAGCCATCGCATCGGGCGCGAGGTCTCGAAGGCGCGGTGGGTGAGCAGGCGGTGAAATCCGATGGTCACGCCGAAACCGGCCAGCGCGTACATCGCGAGCATGATGAAGACTTCGGGCCAGCCGATCCCACGGCCCGCCGGGCTGCGTTGCCAGAGGAGCACGATCGCGACGATCAACCCCACGAACGGGCCGACGACCGAAAAGAACATGACCGCGCGCTGCAACGTCGACATTTGCGCGTGAGGCTGCGAAACCCCGTCGGGCTTGTGTGAGTTTTCAACGGCGGCCCAAGTCCGGGCAGGAGTCAGCAAGTCCAAGGGAGTGGAGTCCTTTCCGATAGCGAATCGCCAGACATACCGGCGGCATCCGAAACCGCCATCGCCTTCGGGCCTGCCTCAGTATAGGGTTGCCGACGCCGGTTGGGAAATGCGAGGCGGCCGAAGCCCCGAAATTCACGGGACTGACACAAAGGCCACAGAGGCCACAAAGAGCACAGAGAGGAAATTGAAGTTAGATCTGAACTTGATCGGAGAATGGCTCATCCTTCTTCCTCTCTGTGCTCATTGGTGGCCTCTGTGGCCTTTGTGATCTCTCCTCGGCATTTCTTCGCAAGCACGTGCTAATCCGACGCGGAGAACACCCGATTTTTTCAAGTCCGCTTTCCGACGACGCGTCCTTTGCTGTACCCTTTCCTCGATAACAGGGAGCCTTCCGAATGATGAAGATACGGTGCATTGTTGCGGCTGCGATTCTGACTGCCTCGTTGACGGCGGCTATCTCCGCATCCCCGGCGCCTGCACAGGCGGCGGGCAAATCGGCATTCCGCCCGCCGGCGGTGCCGCTGGTCACTCATAATCCTTACTTGAGCATCTGGTCGGAAGCCGACAAGCTAACGGACGATGTAACCCGGCACTGGACGCATCATGAGCACCCGCTCGTCAGCCTGATCCGCATCAACGGCAAGACGTTGCGGCTCATGGGCAATGAGCCCAAGGAACTTCCCGCGTTCCCGCAGACGGGCGTGCAGGTGCTGCCGACTCGGAGCATTTACGATTTTGACGATGGACATGTCCACATAACGATGACGTTCATGACCACGGCGCTGCCGAATGACCTGGAGGCGCTGGCCCAGCCACTTACTTATATCACGTGGCAGGTGCGCTCCGTTGACGGGGCGGCACACGCGGTTTCAGTCTACGACAGCACGAGTTCTTTGCTCACCGTCAACGCGCCTGAGCAGAAGGTGCAGTGGGCGCGCGAGACGATGGGCGGGCTGACGGCGTTGCGGGCCGGGACGGCGGACCAGCCGCTGTTCACGCCCGCCGGGGATGACACACGCATCGACTGGGGCTACGCCTACGCCGTCGCCCCCACCGACACGTCCAGCGCGACGATCGGCGCGGGCGAGGATCTCGTCCGGCACTTCACCGATCACGGCGGTCTTCCCGCGCAGGATGATGTGCGCATGCCGCGACCCGCGAAGCAGGACGAACCCGTTCTCGCATTCGCGTTCGACCTGGGGAACGTCGGCGCGGAGCCGGTGTCACGCCATCTCATCGTCGCGTATGACGAGATCTACTCGATTAAGTATTTCGGCCAGAAGCTCCGGCCGTATTGGCGGCGCAACGGCGCTACGCCGGCCGACATGCTCCAAGCGGCGGAGCGCGATTACTCGAAGCTCGTCAAGCGCTGCGAAGCGTTCGACAAGGAACTCATGGCCGATCTGACCAAGGCCGGCGGCGCGCGGTACGCGCAGATCGCCGCCCTCTCGTATCGCCAGTGTTTGGCCGGATGCGGGTTGGCCGCGGATTCAAAGGGTCAGCCGTTGCTGTTCACCAAGGAGAACACGAGCAATGGGGACATTGCGACCGTTGACGTGATTTTCCCGATGGATCCGATCTGGATCGTCCTGAGCCCGACGCTGGCGAAGGCTTCGCTGGTGCCGATCCTCAGCTATGCCGCTTCGGATCACTGGAAATTCCCCAACGCGCCGCACGATCTTGGCGTCTACCCCGTCGCCCGCGGCACCGACGACGGCGGCGAGGGCATGCCCGTCGAGGAGAGCGGCAATATGCTCATCCTCTGCGACGCCATCGCCCAGGCGGAGGGCAATCCCGACTTCGTCGCGCCGTGGTGGCCGCAGTTGACGCAGTGGGCCAAGTACCTCGAGCGCTACGGCCTCGACCCGGAAGAGCAACTGTGCACCGACGACTTCATGGGGCACCTGGCGCACAATTCGAATCTATCGATCAAGGCGATCATCGGCCTGGCCGCTTACGGCGACCTCTGCCACCGACGCGGCGACGAAGCCAACGCGAAGAAGTATTTCGACCTGGCCAAAAAGGACGCCGAGCATTGGCTGAAGGCGGCGGACGATGACGGCCATTCGCGCCTCGCCTTCGATAAGTCCAAGACTTGGAGCCAGAAGTACAACCTGGTGTGGGACCGGCTCCTGGGGCTCAATGTTTTTCCGCCGACCGTCGCGAAGCAGGAGGTCGCGTATTACAAGAAGGTGATGCTCCCCTTCGGCGTGCCGCTGGATTCGCGCACGCACCTGACGAAGACGGATTGGTCGCTCTGGAGCGCGACGCTCGCCGATAATCAAGGGGACTTCGAGGCGATCGTCTCCCCGATCTACGACTACCTGAACACGACGTCGGCGCGCTCGCCTCTGGTGGATTCGTATATCACGGATGACATCAAGAGCGACGGCATGCACGCCCGTCCCGTGGTCGGCGGGATCTTCATCAAGATGCTCGCCGAAGAGCAGCTCTGGAAAAAGTGGGCCGCGCGCGACAAGGTCAAAGTGGGCGGCTGGGCGCCGTTGCCCGCGTCTCCCAAGATCGTGAATGTCGTCCCCAGCTCGCAGCAGCGCCCCGTGATTTGGCGCTACACCACGCAAAAGCCGCAGGACAAATGGCAGGAGCCGGGCTTCGACACGAGCACCTGGCAGGAAGGCAACGGCGGCTTCGGCACGCCTGGCACTCCGGGGGCCGTGGTCGGCACCGTCTGGAAGACCGACGACATCTGGCTCCGCCGGGAGTTCACGATGCCGGAGGGAAATTGGAACGACCTGCAATTGAACGTCTATCACGATGAGGACGTGGAGATCTACATCAACGGAGTCTTCGCCGCGGGCGAGGGGGGATACGTCAACGCCTACGAGCCGATGGATATCCGCCAGCCGGCCAAGGCACTGCTCAAGCCGGGCGCGAAAATCACGCTCGCCGTTCACTGCCATCAGACCACCGGCGGACAGGGCGTTGACGTGGGGCTGGTGGACGTCGTAACCCGCCAGCCTTAGCAGGCGCGGCGATGGGGGCGGGCTCGGCAAAGCGCGTAAAATCCTCGGGATTTTGCAATGTTTTTCGCTTCCTGCGTTGTGGGGCGGCGCGGGCATTCCTATACTTTTTCCGGAGGCAAAAGTCCGCGGCGGCCTCGTGCCGCGGCCCATCGCTGCTTTTAATACGAAGACACTGGAGATCGCCATGTCGCTCAAAGCACCCTCTTGCGTGGTGAGGGTTGAAGACGTTTTAATTACGCATGAATTGTCGAGTCGCCCCACACCTTCGCCCGATTTACGCCTCGAAAACGCCACCCTTCACGCCCTTGCAAAGGCAATGGCGACAGACCCCGGCTCGATGATGCAGACGCTGGTGGACTCCGCCCTCAAGCTCTGCAATGCCGGGTCGGCGGGGATCAGCCTGCTCGATGAACGGGCAGGTGTTTTCCGCTGGGTGGCCACGGCTGGGGCGTGCGCCCCCTGGGCCGGCCGCACCGCACCCGCCGAGTTCAGCCCGTGCGGAGTTTGCCTGGAGCGCGGCAGCGCGCAATTGTTCGCCGACCCGGGGCGCTTTTACGCCTGGCTCCGCGACAAGTCCCCGGCCATCCCCGAAGCACTGTTGGTGCCGCTCCGTGAAGGGAAAACCGCCGGCACCATCTGGGTGCTCTCCCACGACGGGCAGACGAATTTCACCTCCGAAGACGCGCGGATCCTGACCAGCCTTGCCGACTTCACCTCGGCCGTGACCGAGCGAAATCGCGCCGCTTCCGCCCTGGAGACCATCGACGCCCGCCACCGCTTTACGCTGAGTGCCACGCACCTCGGGCAATGGGACATCGACCTGGCCACCGGCGTCGTGAGCGTCTCGGCACAGCATGCCAGGATATTCGGCTACCGCTCGCCGCCGTGCTGGAGTTACGAGATTTTTCTCAAGCACGTTGTCCCCGAAGATCGGCCGAGGCTGGATCGAAAGTTCCAGCATGCGCTCGCCACCGGCGAAGACTGGGAAATCGAGTACCGCATTAAGCGGAGCGACGGGACCGTGCGCTGGCTCTGGGCCAGGGGCGATGTATATGAACGCGAGAAAGGCCGGCCGCTGCGCATGACGGGGCTGGTCATGGACATCACCGACCGCAAGCGCAACGAAGAAGAGCTGGCCCGCGCCAAGGTCCGGGCCGAAGCCGCGAGCCGGGCGAAGGATGAGTTCCTCGCGGTATTGAGCCACGAGTTGCGCACGCCGCTCACGCCCGCATTGATCATGGCTTCGCTTCTGGAATCGCGGAAAGACCTGCCGGCCGACGTGCACGACGATCTGGCGGACATTCGGCGCAACATCGGATTGGAAAGCCGTCTCATCGACGACATGCTGGATCTGACGCGCATCATCAGCGGGAAACTCCGTCTCGAATTTCAGCAGGCCGACATTCATTTGCTGATCCGCGCCGCGATCAACATCTGCCAAAAGGAAGGCGCGCCGCGCATCACCGCGGATTTGAGGGCCGCCCGTCATCACATTCATGGCGACGGCGCGCGCCTCCAACAGGTGTTCTGGAACCTCTGCAATAATGCGCTCAAGTTCACCGACAGCACGGGAAACGTTACCGTCCGCACCAGCGACGCACCCGGGAATCGCATCCGGATCGAAGTGATTGACACCGGCGTGGGAATCGACCCGCAAGTGCTGCCCCGGGTGTTTAACGCCTTCGAGCAAGGTGACATGAGCATGACCCGCCAGTTCGGCGGGCTGGGGCTCGGGTTGGCAATTTCCAGGAATCTTGTCGATGCCCATGGCGGCGTGATTACCGCCTCCAGCGCGGGAAAGGGCCGGGGCGCGACATTCGCAGTTGAGCTTCCAACCATCCCGGCCACCGCGCCCTCCGATTCCAATAACCGCTCTCAGGGCGTCTCCCGCGCTGCCACGCGCTTGAGCATCCTGCTCGTCGAGGACCATGTCCCCACGTTGCGAGCCCTGAAAGTGGTGCTCGAGCAGAAGGGTCACCGGGTCACCGGCGTGTCGTCGGTTGGTGCGGCGACGGAGACCGCCGGGCGCGAAAGCTTCGACCTTCTGATCAGTGACCTGGGCCTGCCCGACGGCAGTGGATTGGACCTCATTCGTAAAGTGAAGGATTCATTTGTCGGTCGGAGCATCGCCCTCAGCGGGTATGGAAGGGAGCAGGATATCCGCAACAGCCGCGAGGCAGGCTTCGCGGCGCACGTGACCAAACCGGTCGACGTGGAACATCTGGAGGAAGTCATCCGGGAAACGGCGCACGTCCATTGAAGGATTCGTTTTCAAAGGATCTTCTCCGAACGCAACATTATCGCAACGGCCTCAACGCCCGCACCGCTCTCGGAAATACATGCCCCCGCATGTCCAGGCAAATCGGGGCGATATGTTGCGTTTTTCCGGGCGGGCGTTGAAGGCGGGACTGTATAATTTAGGCGAGAGCAACCTGCTAGAGTTTAGTCTGCCGCCGCTTTGTCATCCCGCGGCTCTTCTCCGCCCACGGGGGACCAGTGGCTTCAGAATGGAGTTGCCACGGTGTCGAAAATCAACGTTACGATTGATCTGCTTGCCACCCGGGCGTTCCCACGGACTCAGGGCATCCCGACAACGGCTTCGCCATCCGCGTGTCCGACCGTGGTCCGGGGATCCCTCCGGAAATCACCGGCCGGCTCTTCGAGGCATTTACCCGTGGCAACACCTTCGGCCAGCCGGGCGTCGGCCTGGGATTGGCCATCGCTTCACAGGCCGCCAAATTGCTTGACGGAAGCCTGGAAGTCGAATCCAAGGTCGGCGACGGCTCGACCTTCCGCCTGAACCTGCGCGATTTCCCCGGCTGACCCGGGATTCTTCCCTGCATAGCGATCAACACCCCGCGGCATCGCCCGGTAATCTGAGTGCGTAACGCCGCGCAGGCGTTTCATGGGCACGGGCGACTCGCCCGTCACGCAAGTTCGACTCCGCCGGACGTCCTCGGATTCGCGAAGAACTGTTTGGCGGAGCCCGACCCACATTCCTGCAAGAGAAATTTCTGGGAGTCCCGATGACGATGTCCGCCGTTCTGTCCCCACGCCGCCGCCGCGCCTTGGCCGCCGCAACCGCGGCGCTGGCCGGCCTGCTTCTTTCCGCCCCGCTCAAGGCGGCAGTCATCTGGACCGAGGGCGAAAAGCCCGTGAAGTCCACCATGCACCGTCATCCGTGGTGGTACGACAAGGTAAAGACCGACCAGCTTTCCGGTGGGGATTTCATCTCCAACTGGAGCGACAAGCCGGGCGAAGCCGAGTACGCGGTCGACGCGCCCAAGGCCGGCGAATATGTGTTCTGGGTCCGCGCCAACTCGGTGGGAACGAAGCTCTCGTATCAACTCAACGGCGGCGCGTGGACTCCCGTGGACCTGGCCGCGGATAAGCGCGAGGACACGAACATCGCCGCGGACGGGAAGCCAGATCTGCGGTTTCTCGCGTGGGAGAAAGTCGGGAAAGTGAATTTGAAGAAGGGCGCGAACGCCGTCGCGTTCCGCATGGAAAGCGAGAACAACAACCACGGCATGCTCGACTGCTTCGTCTTCAGTGACGAGCAATTTGAGCCGCACGGAATCACGCGGCCCGGCCACGCGCCGGCGGCGCAGGCGCAAGACGATAAAGGGTGGTTTTCGTTCGACCCGAAGGACGATGCGTTCGAGGCATCCGCCGGGTTTGATCTTCGCACGCTCAACGAAAAGGTGGCGGGCGACGGCGGGTTTATTGCCGTGAAAAACGGGCAGTTCGTTCATTCGAAGACGGGTAAGACGGTGAGGTTTTGGGGGGTGAACGGTCCGCCCGACGAATTCAAGGACCCGGCCCGCCTGCGCCAGTGCGCCCGCATTCTCGCCAAGCACGGCGTAAACCTCGTGCGCATTCACGCCCCCCTCTCCAACGCCGAGGGCGAACTGGACACCAGCCGAATCCAGCGATCGATTGAGATCGTCGAGGCGATGAAGGCCGAGGGGATTTACACCGATTTCTCGGTCTATTGGTATTCTTTCATTACGCCCAAGCCCGGGAACAAATGGCTGGCGGGCTACGACGGAAAAAAGAACCCGCACGCCGCTCTATTTTTCAATCCGGACTTTCAGAAGCAGTATCGGTCGTGGTGGACGGCGCTGCTCACCACGCCCAGCAAGGCGACCGGCAAACGTCTGATCGACGAGCCGGCGGTCGCGTCGCTGGAAATGCAGAACGAGGATTCGCTGTTCTTCTGGACGTTCAGCGACGGGAATGTCCCGGACGCCCAGATGCGTATTATCGAAAAACTCTTCGGCGACTGGCTTACCAAAAAATACGGCTCGCTCGACGCGGCTCTGAAAAAATGGAACGGCCTGGGCGTCCCCCGCGACAGCATCGCCGAAGGGCGGATCGGCTTCCGGCAATTGTGGAACGTCGCGCACGAGCGCACGCCGCGGGACAGGGACACGGTCGCCTTCATGACCGAGTTGCAGCGCGATTTTTATCAGCAGACGTACAAATTCCTGCGCGATACGGGCTTCAAAGGCGTTCTGACCACGACGGGCTGGACGACCGCCGACCCGCAATACCTGGGCCCGCTCGACAAGTATACAAACACGGTCGGCGACTACGTCGACCGCCACGGCTACTTCGGCGGCGCGCGCCACGGTCCCAACGACGGCTGGGCCGTCATGGACACGCAGGTATACGCTGACCGCAGCGCCCTGCGCTTCGACCCGGAGGAGCCGGGCAAGGGCAGGCTCTTCGTGAACCCGGTGATGGACCCGCACTACAACGGCAAGCCGTCGACCATTTCCGAAACTTCATTCGATCGCCCCAACCGATATCGATCGGAAGGCCCGCTCTACTACGCCTGCTACGGCGCGCTGCAGGACAGCGGCGGGTTTGACATGTTCGCGCTGGATACCGACCGCTGGTCGGTGAAGCCCGGCTACTTCATGCAGCCGTGGACGCTGTTGTCGCCGGCGACAATGGGCCAGTATCCCGCGGCGGCGCTGATCTACCGGGAAGGGCTCATCGCGACGGGCGACGTCGTGGTGGACCTGAACCTTAAGGTCGCGGACATCGAGGCCCTGGCGGGGACACCGCTGCCGCAGGATGCATCGTTCGATGAGCTGCGCGCGAAGGATGTTCCCACGGGCACGGCGCTCAAAGCCGATAGTGTGATCGACCCGCTCGTGCATTATGCCGGCCGCTCGAACGTGAATTTCACCGCGACCGGCGGCGCGTCGAAGCTGATGGACATGAAGCCGTACATCGACCGCGCCCACCAGACCGTGACCAGCACGACCCGGCAGCTCAAGCTCGATTACGGCAAAGGCGTGCTGACCATCAACGCCCCCGCCGCCCAGGGCGTCAGCGGGAACTTGAAGGAAGCGGGCGTCACCGAGCTGAAAGACCTGACGGTGTCGTCAGACCTGGAGTTGGGTCACGTGATCGCCGCCAGCCTCGACGGCCAACCCCTGGCCACCAGCGGCAGGATCCTGCTCCAGGTGATGTCGGAGGAAAAGACCAGCCGCTTCCAGACGGAGGATGCCGGCAACGGCATGCACCGCATCACCAGCATCGGCCAGGACCCCTGGCAGGTGAAAGAGCTTGGCGGCGTGGTGAAGCTCAAGCGCGCGGACGCCGCGAAGCTAAAAGTCACGGCGCTGGATTTCAACGGGTATCCGACCAAGCAGGTCAGCGCCGCGGACGAAATCAAGCTCGCGCCGCAGACGGTGTATTACCTGATCACGCGATAGGTAATGAGTGCAGAGCGATCCAGTGGCACGGGCGGCCCGCCCGCGTACTTGGCCGGTCTTAGTAGGTTCGGCTCCGCCGAACACTCCGGCCTACATGGATAAAGTTTGTTGCGAAGGGGCAAAAAGCTAAGCGCGAAGTCCACTAGAAAGCCGAGAACGCCAAGGGAAAATCCAATTGAATTCCCCTTGGCGTTCTTGGCTTCTTGGCGGGCTGGCGCTTTGCTTTGCTCTTCTTCGCGTCTGTCTTCGCGCCATCGCGGCTTCGCGGTTCTCCGCATCGCGGTTCTTCCCAACGCGTGGAAGAGGTCGCTGCGCTCGGGCCTTCTTCGACCGGAGTACCGATCGAACGTCACGGAGTACCGCGACCATGGGCAGGATGCCCATGCCACTACCTGCGAAGGATGCCCATGCCACTACACGGAGTACCGCGAAATGGGCAGATGCCCATGCCACTGTCCAAGGCCGGCGGGTTTTAGTTCGCGTAATTCCAATACGTGTGAATGTTATCCACGCCGACGAACTGCCCTTCGGGGCCTTCGGGGGGGAGCTTCCATTTCAGGGCCTTGCCCTCGGCGGTGACTTGCACGTCGGCAAGGTAGTCGGTGGTCTTGGGGGCGGGGTTCGCACCCGGCTTCTTGATCAATTCGTTCTCCAGCATCTTCACGCGGAGGGCCTTCTCGTCGTCGCTCAGCGGCTCCATGATCTCGGTGCCCCAGACGCCCTTTTCGTCCTGCGTGAAGACGTTGTTGCGGGTGAACTTGATCTTGGAGTAGATCTTCTCGTCGTTGCCGAAATGCTCGCCGAAGGTCAGGCCGACGGGGTCCACGCGCTTCTTGATCTTGCCCCCTTCGTTCCAGACCAGCACGTTGAACAGGCCGCCGAAATGGTCGGTGTTCTTCTGGCGGCTGAAGGTGTCCTTGATCTTGGTGATGACCGCCTGCTCGCTCTTCACCACGCCCTGTGCCAGCGGCTTCACGTCTGCCGGGCCGAGCTTCTTTTTATCGAAGCCGGGGGTGGATTTTTCGGCCGTGGCGATCTGCTCGGCGTACTTTTTGGTAAGCACCTCGTCTTTGCCCGAGCCTTGGAACAGGCTGACGGTGACGAGCGCGAATTCACCTTCGTCGAGCGCGCCTTTCCACACGGTGACCGGCTGCTTCGCCGTGATGGCGGGCTTCTTCGGGGCGGCCTCCCAGGTCTTGCCGGCTTCGGGGAAGCGGGCGTCGATCGGCTTGTCGCCATAGATGCCGGTGACGAGGACGTAGGCCTGGTCGTCGGCCTTTTCGTCCAGAGTGAATTTTTGGATGGCGCGGAGGGAGGTGATGTCAACGGTGACGGGCACGCCCGCCGCGTGGGCCGGCAATGCCGCGCCGCCGACGGCGAGGGTCAGGGAGGCCAGAACGCTCTTGATGCCGAATTTCATAAGACTCCTGCGATCGGGAACGGGTGAAGGTTGAAAAGTTGGGGGAAGAATTCCCTCGCCGCACCACGCGGCGGTCCGCCCCTCCGGGCGAGCGTGCGGATTATCCAAGGCGGCGGGCTTCGCCGCAACTGTGATCCTTGTGCTACCGAACGCGATCAACGCCGTTGACCGGCCTCGCTTATTCATCTGGCCCATTTGACCCTGTCCGATTACACTGCTGTGCCGCACAAGTATCCGGCAACCGCGGGTCCGAACGGCGGTATTTAGCGGGGCGGATCGTTCTGTTCGATAGACACGTATCTGAACACTTCGTTTGAGGATGCCCATGCGCCAAGGCCTCGTCCCACAAGTTGCCCCGTGCGTCGTCAGCCACAACATGGCGCTCGGCGGCGCGCAAACCGCCGTGTTGCGCCTGATCCAGGCCATGCCCGACTGGGCGCGGCAGCGCACGACACTCTACGTGCAGTCGGCGGACATGCCCTTGCTTGATGCCGCGGTCGCCAAGCACGGCTTTTCTGTCGGAAATATCACGACTCAGGCCCCCGACGACCC
>JAQGHH010000320.1 GCA_028288945.1 Phycisphaerales bacterium | reverse complement strand
GGACAATCTCGGGAAGATGGGAATCAATCGGTAAAGGCGTCATGACTTCGGGCCGGGTACTGTACAGAACCGCCTGGCGTTGGTGTAATCTCGCCGTCCGGCCGGCTGGCCGACGGGGAAGACCGATATTTGCTGCCGCGGTCTGTCACGGGCGGCCCTCTACGTGTTTGGGGAAATCCATGGACCCGTTCTTTTCCGTCGGCAAGCTGGGCGAATATACGCTCGTCGAATTCAAAACCGCGTCGCTGATGAACCCCACGGAGCTGGAGCGCATCGCGCAAGGCCTCTACCGCCTCGTGGACGAGGACGGCGCCAAGCTCGTTCTCATGGACTTCACGCCGGTCGAATACCTTTCGAGCCAGGCGATCGGCATGGTGGTGGGCCTCCACAAGAAAGTTTCGCAAATCCCGGGCGGCAAGCTCGCCCTCTGCGGCGTCGGGCCGCAACTGCTGCAACTCCTGAAGATCACCCGCCTCGATCGCTTGTTGAAAGTTTTCAAGACGCAAAAGGAGGCGGTGAAGTAGTGGGGCTGCGCGGGAATCCGAATTCGAAGAAAGACTTTGCCGCGAAGGTCCGAAGGGGCGAAGGATCGCGAAGAAGACTTCGGCGCAAAGGGCGTTGAGGCCCATTCCCCTATGTTACGGGGATGGTCATAATGGCATCGACGTAAATCGGGCCGGCGGCCTGCCCCCGCGCGGGGACGACCGCGGCCCCTCCCCTTCCACGAGGACTTACCATGCGCGGCGCATTCGGACTTGTCAGCCTGCTGGTCGTCATCGGGATCATGTGCTACGTCTTCGTCCTCTATAACAAGCCGGTGATTGAGACGGGCAAGAAGGCCCATGACGAAGCGGCGCAGATCGCCGGGCGAACTTCGGACGGCACCCCCTTCGGCGAAACGTTTAAGCGCACTCCCGAGGACAAGGGCGGCCGGCTGAATGATATCGCTGTGACGGGCATCGTGCCCGGCAGCCCGATGGAAACCTATTACGGAATGAAGAACGGGGACCAGGTCGTCACTATTGGTGAAATGAACGTGCGGGATCTGAACAACGATTCCGGGTTGGCCGAAGCCCTGTTGACGGATGCTTACCGCCTGCACCAGCAGTTGGTGATTTTGCGCGGCGGCCAGCAACTCACGCTGCCGGCCCAGCCCGGAGCCCCCGCCGCCCCCGCTGCTTCGCCGTCCGCGCAAGCCCCTGGCGCCCCGACTTCGCTCCCGGCGGCAGCGCCGTCCGCCCCACCGGCCCGCCGCGGATTGCAAGATCAGTTGGACTTAATCCGCAACCGGCCCGAGCAATAATCGCGACGGCTTACTGCACCTTCGTCATTGTCATTGTGCTCAGATCCTTCACCTGGTGACCTTCGAGCGTTAGGTCCTTGGGCGTCGTGCCTGCGGGGATCAGGAAGGCGACGACGATTTGCGTCGGGTGGCCTTGCGCCGGCACGGGGTTCACCAGATCCGCCGACAGCGGATACTCCGGGCTCCCGTCGTAACGTGCGTATAGCTTGTCGACGCCCCCGTCGCTCACGATGGCCCAGATGCCCGCGGGTGCGTGGGTAGCGCCCCCCGAGTCGGTCATCTTCATGTCGGGGGCCTTCTTCGCCCACGTCCATTCCTCGGCCGGCGTGGTCGAGAGCACTTGCACGAGGATCTGTCCCTCAGGCACATAGAGATCGCGGGTCTTGAAGTCCCCCATCCCGAGCTTATCGACCGCGGCCGCCGGATCGACCTTCAGGTGCTGATACTTCTTGTCCTTCAGCGTGGCTTCCTCGACCGTGCCCGGAAGGTTGATGAGCGGCTTGGCCACTTCCGAATTGGGCAGACCCACCGCCACTGCCAACAAGCCGGACTGCTTCAGCGCGGTGATATTCAGCACCTTGGCAGCCCCGGCGTCGGGGGGATTGGGATTAGTCGGAGCGGGGGGAGCTGGATTTGTTGGTTGCACGGGCGGCGGAGTCGGGGCCTCGGGCCCCGTCGCCTGCTGCTGGCCCGGCATGCCCGGCAGGGGGTCGCTCCATTCCGGGTGCAACACGCCGACGGTGTACTTCGGCGTCACGGTGCCCACCGAATCGCGTTCGGTCGCCGGAGGCTGCCAACTGGCCAGCACCGGTTTACCGCCCATGTCTTCGCGCGCCATCCGCTTCACTTCCAGGAACGTCCCGTCGGCGATCTTCCGCTCCTTGTCGCTCACAAGGAATCCGTCCTTGTCCACCGCGAAGACCAGGTCAACACACGCGGGCTTTTCCTTTGAATCGGCAAAAAGGAAATCGTCGGGCTTGTCCAGAAACAGCACCAGGTTGTTCGAGCCCTTTTCAAGCGTGCCCAGTGGGATGTAATTGACGAACTTTTTTTCGCCGTCGATCGGGTCGAGCCTCCGCGCGACCAGCCTGACGCCGGCGGGGCTGAAGCGCACGAGCCAGTCTTCCCGGTCCGAGGCTTCCTTGCCGAAGATCACGCGCACCGCAATCAGAATCTGGTCCTTGCTGTTGACCTTATCCTTTCCCGCAGTGGCGAATTTCACCTGCACGGTTTTCGGGGCCAGAGCGGCCAAGGCGTTGGGGGGCGGCGGGATGGTGATCGTCTCGGTGCGGACAATCGTCAAGTCGGTCTTGGGCTGGGAGCCCCGGACGCTTTGCAATTCATTGTCGGCCAGTTGCACGGGGGTGACCAATTGGAAAACCGACTCAACCGTGACGTTCGGCTCCGTCCCCCTGGATGGCATCGTGACGTGCCCGCCGGCCGGCTGGACGCCCGCGCGCTGGCCGAAAAGCTCCGTCAGGAAATCGGGGTGGAGCTCGGTCAGGGGCTGGCCGCCCTGCAGTGATCCGGTCTCACTGAGCCGGCGGACCGCGCCGACGAAAATGTCATCCACCGGCGGATATATCATCTTCCGCTCGGTCGGGTTCAACTGCCCCGCATACTCCCCGTGCAGCTCGTCCGTCGTGGTCGCGTCCATGTTTCGCGCGCTGGGGCGCGAAACGGTGGTTTCCCGGTCCTGCACCTCATACCGGCTGTACATCGCGATCGACGGGGCGAAAGGCATTTCCTGGGCCGCGACCGCGAACACGCCCGTCGCAAAGATCCCCGCGACCACGCCCATCAGGCCCCCGCCGATCTTGTCGGCGGCGGCGGGAAGCTGGATGCCGCCCGGGATCATCTTGTCGAACACGGTCCGCAACACCACATAAAGGACCGCGAACAGCACGATCAGGGTCATCGCGTGGGCGTAGTCGGCCATCTTCCCCTGGAGGTACTTCTCGACGATCACCTCGTGCCACGAAAATGCCAGCACCGCCGAGACCACGGTAAGGATCGCGGAAATCAGGGAACTGAAGAACCCCTGCAGGTAATGGAAGAAAACCACGGCGGCCAGGAGCAGGATAATGACTGCGGTGAAAACCATTGCGGGCCTCTGCGTAAGAGTGCGGTCAATCGATCAGGTCGCGGCAGGACGCTTGGGAGCCGAAGGACGCGCGGCGGGGGCCGCGGGGGCTGGGGCCGCCGGGGCATCGCCCCCGACCTTGAGCACCCGCTGCACCTCCTGCACGCTCGTGTCCCCCTTCTCCACCAGCGCCAGCAATTCCTCCTGGAGGTAGCGGCCGCGCTGCTTGCGGAAGGCCTGGGTCAGCGGCCGGCCCGCCTCGACGGCCTGGCGAATCTCATCGTCCACCACCAGCATCTCGAACGCGCCCGTCCGGCCCTTGTACCGCATCTCCTGGCAGAACTCGCACAAGACCGGCTGCCCCTTCTGGTCACGCAGCGCCGTCTCGCGCGCCCGGAACAGGGTCGTGACTTTTTCGGGATTGAGATTCAGTTTGCGGAGGACCGCCGGGTCGGGGTTGAAGGCCTCCTTGCACGCGAGGCACAGCCGGCGGAGCACCCGGCCGTTGATGACCATCTTGAGCGATTCGGTCGCCAGGCGGTTGTCACCGACGAGCTTGCGCCATTGCTCGAGCGCCTCGAACGTGCTCGACGCCCGCATGCAGACGTACGCCCGTTTGCCGGACTTTCCGTACGCGAGCAGGGCCGCGGCACTCTTAGCGTCTTCAACCTTGCTCACGCCCAGAATGTCCGGTTCCTGGCTGATGACCCAGGAGACCAGCTTCAGCTCCTCGGCGCCGGTCGCCGCGGGGGGGAGCTTATTTTGGGTGATGCCTTCGAGGTCCTGCTCCTGGTCGCGCTCGATGGTCTGGATGTGCTGGAGGAACGCATCGTGCGCCTTCAGGATGCCGTAGAAAAGGCTGGTGAGGCCGTGGCCTTTGGGCGCGCTGACCAGCACGACTCCCGCGCAGTCCTTGATGGAGTCCGTGAGCAATGTCTTTTGGGCGTCGGTCAGGCCCAGGGTGTCGAGCGTGTAATCCTGCCGTTTTTTCGGGTCGACGAGCAGCCGCATGTACTCGCCGGCGGTGTTGCCGGCGGTCTGCATCCGCATCTCGACCTTGGTGCCGTCGAGGTTGACCTTGAGCATGCCGGTCTGCGGCTTGCGCTTGTCTTCGACCGCGAGCCCCGCGGCCCATTTGAGGTAGGAGATCGCCGCGGCCCCCGCGGTGCGATCGAGCTCGGCGCCACGGTAGGGGAAGTTGTCCACCACGTACTTGACGACCAACCCCTCGCCTTCGGGCGCAATGTCAACTTGTTGCGTTCCCTTTTTCAACGGCTCGGTGAGGGACTTCTGAACCGCGTCGTAGGCGGCGCGGTCGGGCGATTCTTCGTCGGGCACCGGCAGCGCCTTGCCCTCCTTGGAGAAGACCTGCACCGTCCCCGCCACGGCCTTCACTTCCTTCTTGCCCTTGAAGCTCTTGAGCCAGGCCTTGAACTGCTTGTCCAGGTCTTCGAGGCCGACGTTCTTGCGCCGGATGGTGAGATAGACCCCGCTCTCCGCGCCCGCCACCACCAGCAGCACGCCGAAGGAGAGCCAGAACGTCGGCAGCAGGAAGAAGAGGGCATACGCCACCATCATTCCCGAGATGTTCGCGAGGTTGAAGGTGATCCGCGGCAGGTGTGCCGCGGGCGCGTCCTTGTCGGCCCAGGTGAGCAGCCGTGCCCACACCGCCAGAAGCACGAGCGCGGGAATAATTCTGAGGGTACTGATGTACCCCCCACCCACCGGCGCCGCGGCTAACACGTGGTCGAATCCCATCAGGTCTCCTTGGAGGCCGTCCGCCCTGCCAAACACCAGAACGACATCTGAGCGGCGCATTGTACGCCCCGGCCGCGCGGACTTGAAGGGGTCGGTGCCCCTCCGCGCGGAATTCGTAGGACCGAGGGCTGAGCGTATTCATTCAGTCCATTGGCATTGACGTATCGGTGTCCGTGCGACGGGGCGGGCGCGGCGTGGCGGCGGGCGCCGCCCCGGTGTCGCGGCTGCGGCCTTTGGGCTGTTCGCCGGTGAGAGGGACGATGATCGTCTCTTTCTCTCCGCCCCGGCGAACCACGTCGAAGCTCCGGCCCAAGTCCCCCGCCAATTCGCTGACGGTCAATCCCCCGGCGCTAAGCACCAGCAGCAGGATCGCCCCGATCTGTAGCAGCCCTTCAAACGCACCCGCAAAGCGATTGAACCCGGCGGTGTCGATGATGGCCGCGAGGCTTTGAAGCAGGATCACGACCACGATGAACGCAAGCGCAGCCCAGAATTGGGGGCGGTTTTTCACGAGGTGCGGGTAAATGATGCAGACGAAAATGAACGCGACGATCGCCGTGGTGACGCCTTCGGAAGCGGTAGCGTGTTGCATGGGGAAAGGATACCAATCGGCACGGGGAAGAAAACGGGAATTCGGGAGGAAGGACGGAAGAACGACACGCGTAGGGAGCTAGGGCGTGCCCGGCCGTGGCTTGGCTTGCACATCAAAACGCTTGTCGGCCCAGCTCATCGGCGTGGCGAAAACAGACCGCTCCGCGCCGCCGGGGGGATAATCGATGGGCCGAACAACGACGTCCGCAAGGAGTGATTGTTCCTGCATCTGAGCGCCTCTCGGCAAAAGCAACATCTGCCAGCGGAACAGATCCACCGGCGGCATATAGTACGGCGCGGGCTCCGCCCACAGGGCCAACGTGCGGGCGCCTCTTTCGTTTTCATTTCGCAGCAAACGCGCTGTCTCAATGCGGCCGGTTTCAGGGCGACAATCGCGCACAAATCCTCGGACGTATAACAGCCCGAAAATCGCGGTTGCCAAGACCAGGAGCACGAGTACGCCGACATTCTTGAAACTGGGAGGAACGGGGTTCACCGACACTGGCTTCTGGTCCCCTCTCCCCCGTACTCGGGGGAGAGGGTTAGGGTGAGGGGCCGAATGCAACGGTGCGCCACTGGCGTACGCACCCGCATCCGTAGGGTCCGCACTGCGGACCAAGATTCCACCGGAATCGCCGGAATGGTCCGCAGTGCGGACCCTACGAAACGCCCAGAAACGACCTCTTCCGCTCGGCCCCTCACCCCTTCCCTCTCGCCCGCGTACGAGGGAGAGGGAGAGAGGAGTATTGCAGAACGTCGCAACTGCCACGACCGCTTCGATGGCAAGAAAGACATCGAGTAACACCGCGAAGCGTGCATACTCCGCCTGCTTCCCCGCCGCGAAGACGAAGAATTGGACCGCCCCCGCCGCCGCCGGCAATGCCAGCAGAACTCCCGTCGCCCGTCGGCGGACTTCATCTCCATCCGGCCGGTCGCGCACACGCGCCGCGCGCAACCCAAGGGTCACGACCCCCGCCGCCCCCGCCATGGCCAGGACCGGCGACATCCCCGCGCCGATCAATCGGCATCCGTTCGCGAAGGCCGAGCCTTCCGCCCCGCGGTGATACATCGCCGAGCTGTTGGCCAAATTGTTGGCGAGATTCGACCGCAGGAGTTCGCGGTGCCATAGCAAGTTAATGCCCACGTACGGATTGGCCGCCAAATAGACGCCCATTGCGACGAGCCCGGCGCAGAGGATCACCCGCACCTTCTCGCGCCATGGCGTCCGCCGCAGCAGAACCATTCCCGGCAGCACGAGCATCACCGGCACCGAAGTTAGCACCATCCCTACCGCCGCCCCGCATAGCGCCCCCGCCACTACCCACATCCGGCGTGTCCCAATTTCCACATACCGGGCCGCCGCCCATGCCGCCAGGAGCATCAACACCGCCCCCGCCAAATGCGGCTTCGCCTCATGCGCCGCGTTCACGACCACCGGCATGAATATAAAGCAGAGCACCCCCGCGGCTGGGAATATCCATCCGCCAACGATCCGCGCGACGATCCCGTATACCGCGATGACTCCAACCAAGCCCCACATCGCGCTATAAAATCGAGCGACCACGTAAAACCGCCCGAAGGCTTCTGGGTGATCCAGATACCACGCCACGTCCGGCCGAACATCCACCAGCCCCAGCCTGCCGGCGGCCTGGAGCATCGTCCCAACGGGGTAAACCCACAGTCCGCCATACTGGTAGAGCTTGGGATCGAGCTTCCCCTGCCCCGGCTTCATTCCGGCCAGGGCCCGCAACGTGATCAATTCATCAGGCTGATAGGAGAAGAGTCGATAGCGACGGACGATCTCCGCACGCTTCACGTCGGTGTCGTTGAGAACAAGCACTTGCTCGCGGCCCGCCAGGGGATTCCTCGCCGCGTCTGCCGCCAAATCGCCATGCTCTTCCCATCCACCGGCCAGTGCGACGATCTGTTGGCCAGACCACGGTTGGCGATCCCCGAACAAAAAAGCATCCGCCGCCCGCGTAGGCAGCCCCCAATTGATGCCCGTAAAGAAGACGATTGCCGCCAGCACTATTAGAATAGGGATGGCAACGCGGCCCGGATGAGCGCCCATGATCGCGGAGTGTACCGCGATTCTTGACGCATGCGATGGGGACGACTAAGGTGTCCCCCCTTCCGGCTGGGTAGGTGGAATTACACGCCAACCCTTGCCGAGAGGCCCGACTTTGTGCAAAATGTCACGAAGTCCGAAACCGGTGGAATCCCATGGCCGACAAGGACGATTCCAACTGGGGCAAGCACCTCGGGATCGGCTTTCAAGTGCTGGTCGGCGTGCTGCTCGGAATGGTCGTCGGCAAGTGGCTCGACCGGCGATTCGGCTGGGCCCCCTGGGGCATGGTCATCGGCATGAGCCTCGGACTGGCCTCCGGAATGTACATGCTGATCCGCGAAGGGCTCAGGGCCAACCGCGACGAAGGCCCCAAGCGACCCGGGCCGGGTGCTTAGCGGTCAAACGAAAAATGCCGGCCCGCTCGACCTTGTGTGCCCGCTGTGAGAAGTAGTGAACGGACATGAGACGCATCCTTGTCATTCCGCTCGCGCTGGGATTGGCTGCCGCGGTGGGATACGGAATGCTCCGGCTGGCAGAGCGGCCGCCGTATTTGAAGGAAATGGTGGTCGCGGGCGGGGTGGCTTTAGTGGCCACACTCGCCGCCGCCCTGCCGGCACTGCGGAATCGCCACTCGGCTCAGCCGGTGGTGATGCAGGTCAGCCTGTACAGCAGCACCATTCATATGGTGCTGACGCTCGTGCTGGCGGTGGCGATCGCGTTGCTCTTTCGGATTCGGGCCCAGTTGCCGATCGCGCTGTGGCTGCTTTGGTTTTACTGGGTGTCGCTGGCCGCATTGGCCTGGGTGCTGATCAGCGTCATCCGCGCCGCTCCGCCGGCGAACGCTTCGGGCGCACAAAAGTAATGGGCGCATAAACCGCCGGGCTTGTTCAACGACTTGAGACCGCCATGCATCTTTTAGCCGCTGACCTCATCGAACACGTGGTGTCGCACGATCTCTTCAAGATCGGGCCGCTCTGGATCACCAACCACATGCTGATGTCGCTGATAGCCGGGCTGCTGATGCTGGCGATCTTCCCCTGGCTCTTCGGGAAGGCGAACCCGGAAGCGCCCACGGGCCTCCGCAATTTCTTCGAGTCCATTCTGGAATTTCTGCGGCTCGAAGTCTTCCGCCCCGCCCTCAAGGAACACACCGACCGCTTCGTGCCTTTCCTCTGGACGGTCTTTTTCTTCATCCTCTTTAGCAACCTGATCGGACTGCTCCCCCTCAACGCGCTGTTCGGGCTGCTCACCCACGGCCGCGTCACCGAGGTCAACGCCACCGCGACCGGCAACCTCATGACCACCGGCGCACTGGCGATCGCCGCCTTTATCCTCATCCACGCCAGCGGGATCTATCAGGTCGCCCGCGACCTGATGCACGGCACGTATGGCCACCACGGCGGTCACGAAGAGCATTCCGCCGACGGCAAGCGCCATCATGAAGCCGCGATGGATTTGGAGCACTCCCGTGGTGACGCGCTGGCCGCCGACGTCCCGCAGAATTTTGCCGCCACCACCGACCCGACGCACCATTATTCGGACGACGCGCACGTAAGCCGCCACGGCCGCCCCGCACCGGAACATGCCGACGCCGGCCACGGCGCTCACAAGGGCAGGAGCCTCCCCGAGGCGGCGCTGCTCGCGGTGCCGCTTTATCTGTGGAACTTCGCCCCCCACCCGTTTAAGCCGGGGCCGGGCGAGTCGCCTTTGAAGTGGCTGATGGACATTCCGATGTGGGGAATGCTGCTCATCTTGGAACTGATGGGCGCGGTGATCAAGCCGTTCTCGTTGTCGGTTCGTCTTTTCGCGAACATGATCGCCGGGCACCTGGTGCTGGCGGCGCTGCTGTTACTGGTGGTCGCCAGCCCCCACCTCCTGACGCAAATCGGCATCGGCATCCCGGTGACGATCATGAGCCTGATGATCCTGTGCCTGGAGTTGTTCGTGGCGTTTTTGCAGGCGTACATCTTTACGTTCCTGACGACGCTCTTTATCGCCAGCGCGGTGGCGCCCGAGCATTAATCGACGGCAGGTTGGATGACAGTACAAGCGGCCGGGTGGCGTGCGGATTCGGGCAGTGGGCCCGGGCCGAAATTACGGATCACCCGGCACTAACGACAGCCCATCCGGCAGCCGACGCCCGGGCACATGTAAGATCGGCACCTTTATCAATCCGCGCGGCCGCCGGCCTTTCTGATTTTGCCGCCGACGCGCACTGGTCCGGGCGAACAGCCTGGAAGGAGTCTCGAATGCTTTCCCTACTCGCAGAAGTGGTCTCGGGCGGTGGGCTCGGGGTCGCCGGCGTCGCCATCGGCGCGGGCCTCGCCACCCTCGGCCCCGGTCGTGGCATCGGCAACATCGGCGGCAACGCGATGGAAGCCATCGCCCGCCAGCCCGAAGCCGGCGGCCGTATCGGCACCAACATGATCATCTCCGCGGCCCTCATCGAAGGGTTCACCTTCTTCGCGCTGGTGATCTGCATCATGGCGCTGGGCAAGATCACCCAGCCCCTGTAAAGACACTCAGCCCACGGCCGGCGGCAAGCCGGTCGCGGGCCTTCGCCCCCGCGTGCGCCGTCGCCCGCCGGGGGCTCTCTCGATGTGATTCGTTCGCAAGGCGGACCGTATGCAAATGAAGATCCTCTCGCTCCTTTCCCTTTTCGTCGCCCTGGCCGCGCCCGTGGCAAGAGCCGCCGAGGCCGAATCCGGCCACGAGCACCCGCTCGTCGGGTTCGACGCGCCGACCGCCATCTGGACGCTGGTCATCTTCCTGATCTTTCTGGCGATCTTGTACCCGACCGCCTGGAAGCAGGTGCTCGCCGGCCTCAAGAAGCGCGAGGAACGGATTCGCAACGACATCGCCAACGCCGAGGCCGCCCGGCTGAAGGCCGAGGCGACGCTCAAGGACTTTAACGCCCAGCTCGCGACCGCCGGGGCAAAATCGCAGGAGATCATCGCCAAGGCGACGCTCGACGCCCAGGCCGTCGCCGACCGCATCCGCGTGCAGGCGCAGAAGGAAGCCGAGGAGGCCAAGGAACGCGCCACGCGCGACATCGCCGAGGCGCGCGACCAGGCCCTGCGTGAGATTTACGAGCAGGCCGCCGGCCTCTCCACGAGCATCGCCGAAAA
>JAQGHH010000319.1 GCA_028288945.1 Phycisphaerales bacterium | reverse complement strand
GATTGAACTCAGAATCGGCCCGGTATGTCTCGAGAATTCCCTTCCCCTCGATGCTCCACGCGAAGCGGTTGAAGCTGAGCGTGTCGCTCGTCCCCCACGAGCACGCGGCGATCGCGAACCGTGCCAGCACCCCAAGTATCACGAGCGCTAGCAACACGCGGGCGTTCGGCCACTGGTTGCCCTCCGAGGCTTTCGCGTCGGTTTTGCCCGCGCGAAATTCATTGTGTGCCTCGGCGGCATTCCGCCTGCTCATTGCGGACCCGCCTCGGCTTGCTTCTCTTCGATGACGGCGCGAATGATCTGATCGAGATTCAGTTTGGGATTGAAGGGGATGACCGATCGGATCTTGTCGAGCTTCGGCACCCGGCGGGCCATATCGTCGAACTGTTGGCCGTACGCGGCCTCGTACGAAAGATGCTCCACGACGCTGCGCGAGCCCGCGAGCTTGATGACGCGCTGGGCCAGATCGTTGATGGAAGTCTCCTCGTCGCTCCCGAGATTGAAAACCTGCCCGACTGCCGCGGGCGCGTCGATCAGACGGACCAGGGCGTCGACGACATCGCCCACGTGGCAGAAGCAGCGCGTCTGCTTTCCGTCGCCATACACCTGGAGCGGCTCATGCTTGAGTGCCGCGGCCACAAAGCGCGGGAGCACCATCCCGTACATGCCCACCTGCCGCGGCCCGACGGTATTGAACAATCGGACGATCCGCACCGCCAGGCCGTACTGCTTGTGGTACGCCAGGCCCAGAAACTCGTCGATCCCTTTGCTGTACGCGTAGCACCAGCGGCTATGGCGGGTGGAGCCCATCACGACATCGTCATCTTCGCTGAACGGGACGCGGATCCCTTTGCCGTAGACTTCGGACGAGCTGGTGATGAGGACCGGCCGGCCGTATTTGTTGGCCGCTTCCAGCACGACCTCGGTGCCGCGGATGGTGGTGCGGATGGTGCGGACGGGCTCATCCACAATCAATTGCACGCCGACGGCTGAAGCCAGGTGAAACACCGCGTCGCACTGGCTGAGGAGAATGTTGACGGTCGCTTCGTCCTCGACCGACCCGCGAACGAGCTGGAACTCCGCCCGCCCGACCAGGCCCGCGAGATTGCGGAGCGAGCCGGTGGAAAGGTCATCGAGCGCGACGACGTGGTGCCCGTCGCGCACCAGCCGCTCCGCGAGGTGCGACCCGATGAACCCCGCCCCGCCGGTGATAAGGAAGCGCTTGGCCATGCGGCGAGGATAAGAACGGGAGGGTGTAAGGTAAAGCGGGATGGCGCTACCCGTACCGATGGACTTTGCACTCACGTCTGC
This sequence comes from Phycisphaerales bacterium, assembly GCA_028288945.1. GTDB lineage: Bacteria > Planctomycetota > Phycisphaerae > Tepidisphaerales > Tepidisphaeraceae > RYN-428. Next base: position 3,828 of record JAQGHH010000319.1, on the reverse strand, counting down.
TGTAATGATGGAATAGGCCGCCTTTGATTTCGGAGCAGCTAGTGAGCCAGATTGATTACCTGAACACGCGGCATCTTGCCCTGGGATCATCGGCGGAAGCGCGGTTGTCTCCGCGCGTCCGGGCGGTGCTGTTGCTGTTGGCGATTGTCGCCGGAATCGGCTGCCGGGTGGCGCAGTACGCGGCCAATCGCTCGTATTGGCAGGACGAAGCCTCGCTGGTGTTGAATATTCGCAATCACACCGCGGGGGAATTGATGGGGAGGTTGGATTACGAGCAGGCCGCGCCGCCGATGTTTTTGCTGGCGGAGCGCGGGATTTTCAAGCTCTTTGGCGGGACGGAATTGGCGTTGCGATCGTTGCCGGTGGCTTGTGGAATTGCGTCCGTGCTGCTATTTGCGCTGCTCGCCCGGCGAGTCGCGGGGTCGCCCTGGGATATCGTCGCGGTCTTTTGCTTTGCGCTGTCGGATAATCTCATTCGGCATACGGTCGAGGTGAAGCAGTACGGGACGGACGCGTTTACGGCCGTCTTGCTGCTTCTGCTCGGCGTCGGCGCGCGGCCGAATCTGTCCGCGGCCCGCCGGCTGGCCTGGGTTTCCGGCGTTGCGACCGTGGCGGTCTGGTTCTCCTACCCCGCCGTGCTGGTCTTTGCGGCCATCAGCCTTTCACTATTGCCCGCCGTCGTGGGGCGGAGCCTGCGCGGTGGCGGGATTTACCTGCTTTGCAATCTTCCAGTGGGCGCGTCGTTCCTGAAGGTTTTGATGGCGTCGGTGAAGGCGCAGCGGGATGCGTATTTGGTGAGTTACTGGAACGATGCGTTTGTGGATTTTCATCACCCGCTGTCGATTCCGCGGTGGTTTTTGCATCAGACGCATTCGCTGGCGAATTATGCCGCCCCCGCTGCGGGTCCGGTGGTGCTGGTGGCGATGGTCGTCGGGATCATTTGGCTTGTGCGTGCGGGAAAGGAACAGATGCCGGGGATCGTGGCGGGGCCGATCGGGATGGCGATCCTGGCCGCCGCGGCACACCGGTATCCGTTCGACGGGGCGCGGCTTTCCACGTTTCTCGCGGCGCCCGTGCTGTTGCTGGCGACGATCGGGTTACGATGCGCGTTTGAAGGACTGGCGAAATACATCGGGCCTTGGGGATGGGTCCCGACGGGGTACATGCTGGCAATCGCGGCGTACTGGTCGGGCCTGCATCTGCTGGTCCCGCGCAATCGCGGGCATTTGCGGCCCGTCGCCGCGTACCTCCGCGAGCACATCCGGGCGGATGACGGGATTTATGCATTCGAGCAGCGTGAGTTCGCGTGTTACTGGCCGGCCGGCGATGCGCGGGTGAGAGGGGACATGGACGCCGCGGATCGCATTCCGTGGAAGCGGTATTGGATCATCTGGTCGTTCCCGCATGACAAGCGGCTGCATCGGCTCGACCCGCTGCTGGCGTGGTCGAAGCAATTCGCTGTGGAGAAGGACCGGTTTCAGTGCGTCGGTGGGTTGGCGGTGTTGTTTGAGAAAAATGGTCAGGAAGTCCCGGCGGGGTTGGGGCAGCCGCCGGAGGTGGGGGTGGACCATAACGTGCCGGGGGGCGGGCAGAGGAAGGAGCGTGGGGAGTGAAGTTTTTATCCTCGAATCGGGCCTCCTATTGGTTCGCGCCTGTATTGATCGCGGCGGCATTCTCCCTCTCCCTCGTACTCGGGGGAGAGGGCAGGGGTGAGGGGCCGGGCGTAGGGACGCTTGGATTGCACGACGCTTCCCGTAGGGTCCGCAGTGCGGACCGTTATCCCGTCAGCAGCGCGACGGCCGTCCGTAGTGCGGACCCTACAAGCACATCTGATATCTATGTTGCGCGTCGAGCGCAAACCTACGCTCGGCCCCTCACCCTAACCCTCTCCCCCGAGTACGAGGGAGAGGGAACTGGAGCCGCGCGGTTGCAAACGGCTTGCGAGGCACCCGGCGCGGCACCGTCGCCGGCATCTGCGCCGTCTTCGCAAGGTCTGGCCACCCGTCCCATCGGGCCGGCGACTCGGCCTGAACGGGAGCTGAATTTGCTCGCAATGGGCGACTGGGGCGAGGCGAAATCTGCGCAAAAGACCGTAGCGGACGCAATGGCCGATTACGTCGTGGCTCAGAAAGCGCCGTTCGCCGGGCTCTTGTCCGCGGGCGACAATTTTTATGGCCCGCTCGCGAGCGTGGATGACCCGACGTGGCAGACGATGTTTGAAAAAATGTACGATGCCACGCGGCTCGATTTTCCGTTCTACGGCGCGCTGGGAAATCATGACTACGACCAGAATAAATACCTCGTCGAGCTGGCGTACGCGAAGCAGCATCCGGAGTCGCGGTGGAAATTGCCGGGGCGGTGGTATCGGATCGACCTGCCGGCGAAGGAGCCGCTGGCGACCGTGATTATCCTGGACAGCGACAAGCAGGTGCTCACTCCCGTTGAATGGGCCCTGCAGAAAACATTTCTCGCCGAGGAGTTGGCCCGGCCGCGGGCGGCATGGACGATTTGCGTGGCGCACCATCCGCTGTTCAGCAACGGAGTGGCCGCGGACAACGGCCTATTGCAAAGGGATTGGGGCGCGCTCTTTGAGAAAGAGCACGTGGATTTCTATCTCTGCGGCCACGAGCACAATCTGCAGCACCTGGAGATCACGGGTTGGAAGGAATCGTTCGTGATTGCCGGAGGCGGCGGCGCACATTCCCACCCGCTCATCCGCGATAACCGCGGCCCCTTTTCGCGCAGCGTCTACGGCTTCGTCCATTTCGACCTGACGCCGGACGCGGCCACCGTCCGCTACGTGGGAACCGACGGCAAGACCCTTCACGAGTTCACCCGCAGCAAAGCCGGCAAGGTGACGATCACAAGGACCACTCCCTCCGACTCCGCCATCGATAAGCCGCTGGAAGCGATCCAGGGGCTCTATGACAAACTCCATCCGCGGAAGGACGAAGGGAAAGAAGAAGGAAAAAGTGAGAAGGAAAAAGTAAAAGCTGGCAAGTAAAATTGCGAAGGTCCCATCGCGCGGATGCGTCCGCCGGTCACTGCAATCCCACTTTTGCCTTTTTACTTTCCACTTTTTCCTTCTTCCCCCCCCGGCATGCTACCATCCGCCCGGGACTTGGGGTCCGTGCGGGAGCAGTTGATGCCGTTGGTGTTGTTTTATACGAAGCGGGTGCGCGAAGCACTTAAAGCGCCGACCGGCCTGGTGGCGGATCTGGTGTTCCTGCTGTTCGCGGGGTCGATCATCGGACTGCTCGTGATGATGGGCCGGCGGGTTTCGACTCCGTATACGCCGACCACGGTCATCAGCCTTTCGCTCTGGGTCCTGCCCAAGTACACGCTCATGAGCCTGAGCCGGGGGTTCGCGGCCTACTTTCTGTCGCTCATTTTCACTCTCGTTTACGGAACGATCGCCGCCCACAACCGTCGGGCGGAGAAGGTCATGGTGCCGGCGCTCGACGTGCTCCAGGCGATCCCCGTGCTGGGGTTTTTGCCGGGGCTGGTGCTCGCCATGGTGCGGCTGTTTCCGACGAGCGAGCTCGGGCTCGAGCTGGCTTGCGTCATCATGATCTTCACGGCGCAGGTCTGGAACATGACCTTCAGCTTTCATGGAAGCCTGCGCGGCATCCCGCAGCCGCTGCGGGAAGTGGCCGCGATTCAGCGGCTGAGCGGGTGGAAGACCTTTCGGCTCCTGGAAGTGCCGGCGGCCATGATCGGGCTCGTCTGGAACTCGATGATGTCGATGGCGGGTGGGTGGTTCTTTCTGACCGTCAACGAGGCGTTCACCCTCGGCAAAAATGACTACCGCCTGCCGGGCATCGGCTC
>JAQGHH010000292.1 GCA_028288945.1 Phycisphaerales bacterium | reverse complement strand
GGGCATCGGTTCGGCGTGGCGCGGAGGTCGTAGCCGCACGAGGGGCAAAGGCCGAGGCCCTTGCGCCCGCGGCGGAGGCGGGACCGCCACCGCAGGGTCGTCCACCCCAGCGGCAGCACCGCCGTGGCAGCGGCGGCGGACCAGAAGGGGGCGACCGCCAAAACGTACATGACGCCGCGCGCCGTCCGCCTCGAGTACCAGGCGAAGCCGCCGCGTTCCCAACTGAGGTTCGTGTCTCCCGGCTCGAGGCTGAGAATCAAGAGGTAATTAAATGGGCGGAAGGCCTCGTCGCGCTGGTATCTGAGCCCGTGGAACTCTGCGGGATGGCCCGACCGATCGGCCAGGAAGAGCCCGACCACGATCTGCCCCTGCGCCGATCGGACGGATCGCCACCCGCCGTCCCAGTCGAGTTGGTCCGACAAGCGGTAGCTCCGCACCCACAGCACGCAGGTGGCCGCGCACAGCAATAGCGACAGGGCGGCCAACAGCGCAAAGAAGCATGAGGGGATGATACCGCAGGGGATGGCGTTCGGCGTGAGCGATCCGCCCTTCGCCCCGCGAGCTCGGAATCGTCATGGGGGGCTGCATGCGATCTGCCGCAAGGCGGATTCAGTTGTCTGATGATCCCCGCTTCACGCCGGGGCTAGACGCGAGTGCAACGAGCGGCGCCGCCCCGGATCCTCAGAGCGCATCCAAATCCGGGGCGGCGCGGCGGGCGGAACACCTTTATCAATCAAAACAACCTCGCGCTGCTTTGCCCCGGCGTGAAGCGATGATGCGGGTTGAGAAATGGGTCGCTTCGGTTCGAAGTTGTAAATCGCAACCTAAATGCCCCCAGTGGTTCGGCTTATGCGAAAATGCCGCAGAGACATTCGTCCTGTGGCCGGGTGAGCAATCCTACTCTTACTCCTAATCTTACTTTTACTCGTCCTCACTGCGTATAGGTGGGAAGACTCAAAAAGTGGCGCGTTTGCAGGCATTTTTCGTGCATCGCCCCCTGTTTCCGGCCCGAAAACCGGGTTCGGAGGGAGGGTCAATTCCGGGAAGATTAGCGGCTCACCAGCGAACTATATTTGAGCGAGTTCAACAAAACTTACAGTTCCGCGCAGTTTGGCCGTTTGCCCGAGGCCGGTTCATGGGGTAGATATCGGACTGAAGCTGATCGATGTGGGGGGAGCAAAGGATTCGGACGGTTGCATTCGGCGATTGCCATGACGCCCACTCAGGCAGGCAGATTATTTGCCGATGATTCAAGACCACGTTGCAGAGCCATCCCAACGAGATCGAGCGGAGTGGACGCCCGGGTTGGGCGCGACGGTTTGCCTTACGCCCTCTGCGACAATTTGCCGATACTTCGAAGCGAAGATGCGTATCCACCGAGGACGCGCGGGTGCGGACGTCGCACCACGTCTTTTAACAGAACCTAACCGGCGCCGGGCGGCATGATTTGCGGCGTTCTGAATCGTTCAGACGCACCGCTGGCCCCACTTATCGTTGTCCCTGGTGGAGTTGCCCCCCGGGCGAAGGAGAATACAGTGAAGACTCAGTTCAAGCGTAACAGCCAAGCGGTGATCCGCCGAGCGGCAGCCAACGGCGTCGAACAGCTCGAAGCCCGCGCCTATCTCACCGGCGTCGTGCTCGGGACCCCGATCAACCTCGCGACCGCGGCGATCGGCGTCACCCCCGTCTTCGCCAACCTGACCCCGACCTCGGGCGGTTTCCGGACCGGCAATGCCAACGCCGACCTCTTCATCGCCAACCAGAACAACTCCGTCAGCGTGCTCCTGGGCAACGGCAATGGCACGTTCGCCTCTCCCACGACGATCGCCGTCTCGGGCACGCCATTGCCGCTGGCGACGGGCGATTTTAATGGCGACGGGAAGCTCGACATCATCGCCGGCACCGCCACCTCCGGCTCAAGCCTCGGCAGCATCAGCATCATCCTGGGCAACGGCGACGGCACGTTCCAGGCTGCCCAGAACTTCACCGCCTTCAGCTCCAACCACGCCATCGCGGTAGGGCACTTCGTTGATGGCGGGCCGGCGGACGTCGTCGCCGTCACCAACACGGCCGGTGCGGGCAACAACCTGGGCATCCTGTTCGGCAACGGCAGCGGCGGGGTTTCGAGCTTCGCCACCATGTTTATGCCGCACGGCTCGATCTCGACGGTAGCCGTCGGAAACCTGGGCAACGGGCACGATGACATCATCGTGGTCGACCAGGCCGACAACAAAGTCACCGTCATCCTCGGCAACGGCAACGGCACGTTCCAGGCGCCGGTCGATTACTCCGTCGGCACCGCGCCGACCTCCATCGCACTGGGCACGTACAACACGAACGTCAACAACAACCTCGACATCGTCACCGCCAACAGCCTCGATGGCACCGTCAGCTTCCTGCCGAATATCGGCAACGGCACCTTCGGCACCGCGGTCGCCAGCAAAGTCGGCGGCAGCGCCACGGGCGGCGGGCCGCTGAAAGTCCGCGACACCGAATTCAATGGCGACGGCAAACGCGACCTGCTCCTGCTCCTGAGCCCCGGCAGCGCGGGCGATGCCACCGTGATGCTCGGCAATGGCGACGGGACCTTCCACACCGGCACCATCATCAAGACCAACGGCCACACCCGCGACGCCATCGCCGCCGGTGACCTGAACGGCGACGGCCTCACCGACGCTGTCGTCTCCGACCCCACGCAGATCACCTCGCTGCTCAACGTGACCCTGCAGGACTCGACACCGCCCACGGCGGTGCTCGACGCCACACAGGCCAAGGGCAGCGGCCAGGCCAGCGTCTACAACTTCACCGTCACCTACACGGATAACAATCAGATCGACGCTTCGACGCTGGGCAACGGGAACCTGGTTGTGACGTTCCCCGGCGGCACCACCACGCAGGCGCCCGTTCTGCTCAACAAGAACCTGGGCAACGCCGCCAGCATCCAGGCGACCTATCAGATCACGTTCCCGTCGCTGCTGACGTCCGCCAACAACGGCGCCTACACCGTGGCGATCAATGCGAACAGCGTGAAGGACGCCGCCGGCAACGCGGTGGCGCCGGGCACGATCGGAACGATCACGCTCGCCGTCGACCCGACGCAGCCGCCGCCCGTGGACCCGGTGGTCCCGCCGATCACGCCCGTCCCCCCGAGCGGCGACCTGACCCTGGGCGTGCCGACCGGCAAGCTCACCGCCGCCGTCGTCGGCGGATCGAAGTTCAAGAACACGGTCAGCATCCCCATCACCAACACCAGCGGGAAGCTGCTCACCGGCAACGTGACCGTAACCCTGTTCGCCTCGAAGACGGTGCTCGTGGACGGCTCATCGATCCAGCTCGCTTCGGCCACGAAGAAGAATGTGAAGCTGAAGAACGGCAAGGGCTTCGTG
>JAQGHH010000286.1 GCA_028288945.1 Phycisphaerales bacterium | reverse complement strand
GCCGCGACGGCCCCCGTGCCCAAATAATGCCCGGCAACAATTTCCCGCAGCAGCCCGAACACCCGGCTGGCCAGCGTCAGCCCGCCGATCAGTTTCGCGTGGCCGAGGAACGACCCCGCCGAGCGCTCCACGACCGACTTGGGCTCGGTCGATGTGGTCAGCGTGATGCTGGTTGGATCAGGTACTGTGCTACTTTCAGTGGACATCCGTTTCCCAATTGAACTGCGATTAGCCGCTGTTAGGACGCGAGGTCGGGGCAAGTGCGGGCAGGCACTCTTCTTTTGGTGGGGCGGACATTCTAATCTGTCTCCCAAATGAGTCAGACATTCTTGTCTGTCTTCCCTGGTGGGGCAGGCATTCGTGCCTGTCGCGAGTCCGCGAGCGGGGGCATTCCTGCCCCCCGAGTGGACTCGCAACTTCGGTCGGGTCGGCTCGGGAGGGCAAGAATGCCTCCACTCCCCGCCCCGAGACAGACAAGAATGTCTGCCCCACCCTTGAAGAATGCCCTCCCGAGCCGACCCGGACAGACAAGAATGTCTGCCCCACCAAATCAAGTTCCTATCGGGCACTCGAGTTGTAATACCAGCCGTCGTATTGCCAAGGATCACTCACGAGGCCCTTTTTCACAGGGTTATTTAACATGTACTCAAGCTTCTCATCGAATTCCGCCTGATCCCTCATAATCCGATCCCAGCTTTCATCCTGCCACACCGACCCGTGTGAATTCCGGCTCGTGTTGACGAGTCGAGCAGATACGCCCTTGATCCCTTTCAGGATGCGGCTTAACTCCACCCCTTCATTCGGCCGCAGCAGCACGTGTGCGTGATCCGGCATCACGACTGCGGCGAATAGCCGGTAAAACTGGGCGTCTCCCGCCTTGATATGCCCCAAAACGCTTGCGCGTTCCGACGTGTTTAACACTCCTGAAGCAACGCGAAATGTAACGAAATAGGCGCTCCCTTCTAATCGCCAATGAGGCAAACGACGCCGTTTGATTTCAAGGATGGCTTGAGAAGGAGGCGGCGCGTCCGCTCCGGGGGCGGCAATGCCTCCACTCGCGGACTCGCGACAGACAAGAATGTCTGCCCCACCAGAGAAGGCAGACAAGAATGTCTGCCCCACCGAAGCAGATTCAAGCCTTCGCTTCATCCCCTCGGCGGCCCCGCGCACGTCCGCGGCGGCGATCACCGCCGAGCTTACGGCGACGGCCTTTATTCCCGTCGCCTGCACTTCATCGACATTTGCCGGGGTGATGCCCGCAATTGCGACGGCGGGAATGTTGATCTCCTCCGCAACCTGCCTGGCATACCCCGGGCCGGCGATAAAATCGCGGGGCTTTGTCGCGCTGCGGAAGAAGGGGCCGACGCCGATGTAGTCGGCGCCGTCCAGGACTGCCTGCCGGGCCTGCTCGATGCGGTGGGTGCTTACGCCGACGATTTTTTCTGTTCCAACCACCTTCCGCACCTCAACGGCGGGCAAATCCTCCTGTCCCACGTGGACGCCGTCGGCATCGGCCAGGACGGCAATATCGGGCCGGTCGTTGATGATGCACAGCGCCCCGTGTTTGCGGCAAAGCGACACAAGCTGCCGGGCACGGCGAAGCAGTTCCCCGGACTCCATCTCCTTCTCGCGCAGTTGCAGACAGTCCGCTCCGCCCAGCAGCGCCTGCTCGGCGGTCTCGAGCCATGGCCGCTCGCACAGCTTTTCGGTCAACAACACGTATAGAAGGACCGCCGCGAAGCGGTCGGCGGGTCTGAGCGTCCGCGCAAGGCGTTGTTCGACGTCGTAAAACGCATACCGCATCCCCTCGACCCGAGCGGCATCGGAAGGTGACTGTGTCTTGAGGAACTCCTCGATGCTCCGCAGCGCTTCCCCCAGACGCTTTCCCGCGGCGGTGATGACGTGCGCCAAATCCTCCCTCGTACCCTCAGCGGGCGTTTTATTGGCGACGCCGACGTCGCCCGGCGTGTCTCGGTGCAGGATTGCCTCCGCCCCGAGCGGCCCGATGACTTCGGCGAGCGTGTGCCGGAGGGTTTTAAGGCGGGCGGAAGTTTCCTGATCATTCAGGACGAACCGGCTATAGTCCTCCAACACGCGCAGGGCCTCCCGCGCGCGGTTGGCGTTGGCATCGAGCAGCCGAAGCACCGAAGGATTCATGGGATGCGGCACGGGGGGCCGATTATAGGGCGGCGTGCGACGAACGCTATTTGGCGTTCGCAAAGCCCGCCGGCAAGGACAAGCATGAACCGCCGCAAGCGCGCATTTACCAAGGGGTTGGAGAAACTGACGCGCAAGGGCCTGTCGCAGGCACGCTCAACTATTGGCGTCATCCGGCCTGCCCTCTACAATAGAGAGGGTATGCCTGAACTTAACCAGATCGTCCAGGGTGACTCGATCAAGGTCCTTAACGAAGGGCCGGAGGGGTGGATCGACCTGGTTTTCGCCGATCCTCCTTTCAACATCGGTTACCTGTACCACGGCTACGACGACCGCCGAAAGGCGGAGGATTATCTCCAGTTCAGCCGCGATTGGATGGCCGCCGTCCACCGCGCCTTAAAGCCCAACGGCAGCTTCTACCTCGCCATCGGCGACGAATACGCCGCCGACCTCTGCGTGATCGCCCGGCGACAGCTCGGCTTCAACATGCGGAACTGGATCATCTGGCACTACACCTTCGGTCAGCAGCCCAAATTCAAGTTCGCCCGCAGCCACACGCACATTCTCTACTTCACCAAAAACGAAAAGGATTTCACGTTCAACGCGGACGCCATCCGCGTCGCCAGCGCCCGCCAGACAACTTACGGCGACGCCCGCGCAAACCCCAAGGGCAAGCTTCCCGATGACGTCTGGTACCTCCGCCCGCAGGAAGCCCCTGAGCCGCTTTTCTCGACTGAAAGCGACACGTGGAACGTCAGCCGCGTCTGCGGCACGTTCAAGGAGCGCGAAGGCTGGCATGGGTGTCAGATGCCCATCGGCGTGCTCAACCGAATCATCCGCTCCTCTTCCAACCCGGGCGATGTCGTCGTCGATCCGTTCAACGGCTCGGGCACGACGGTCGTCGCAGCCGCGTTGCTCGGCCGCAAGTACGTCGGCATCGACCAGTCGGCGGAATACGTGGGCTTCGCCAAACAGCGCCTGCAACATTCCCTGGAAAAAGCCGCCGAAGCAACCGACAGCGCTGCGGCTCCCGCCGCCCGCATTGACGCGGCCTACGCCGCGGCCATCGACCCGAAACGCGCGAGCAAAATCCTCACGGAAACCGACGCCTTCGGCCGCAAGCGCGTGGCACGCCGCCGGGCGGCGAAGACCGCGTGAGCCGATGGTGCTGGTCGGTTCAATGCTGCATTGCTACAGTTACATCGCCTGACGCCAGGCGATGAGGAAGCTCTACCTCGCTTGAGTCTGGGACTGCAGGAAAGAGGGAACAGAGCCACCCGTTGCGGATGCCCCTACCATTTTTCTTCGGTTTGCGTGGCGAAATGGTCTCGGGGCAATGTCCTTAAGACCGCCGCTGCTCAAGCGGATCTGTAGTCGGCAGGGGTGCGATCGGAAAACCGCCGGTCGGGTGGTCGATATTGATCGGTGCGACCGACCTGACGATTACGAACGCCGCCACTGCACCGGCTATCGCTCCTAAAATAGCGACAAGATACGCAACCGCGCCGGCCTCTCCGCTCATCACCACGCCGAGAATTCCGCCGATGATCTCGCCACCGAACCACATTGCGACCAGCATGAATTGGTAACCGCCAGGACTCCGGCCTTTGGCCCGCAGTTTCACGCCAATGTTCTTGCACAGTTGCCAAAGGATGAGGATTTCTAACATGATGTGCCCCGCGTAAATGGCCAACCGAACATGATCGAACTTGCCCGCGTGTCGATGAAAAGTTTTACCCGTCCCGATCCACTGGCACAACAAAAAAGCGAATTCACGCCATACACCAATCGCGTCGAAATTCCCTCATCCACGTGATAAAATGCGCTCAACGAACGGAGTTGATGCACTACACCGGAAAGATGTTTTATCCGCGGGGCGCGAAGCTGGAACTCGATCAGGCGAGCCTGTCGCCTATCCAGGGCAGGACCGCCTTTCAGCTCTTCTCTCAGTTCAAGAAGGAGATGGGTGAGGACGAGTTTGACGCGCGTGTCGACGCGGGCGGCATTACGGAGACGATCCTCGTCCGCTTCCGCAAAGTCGGCCAAACCGCGGCGTACGCCGCGTTCGCCCACGGTGAAAAGGGTACCGTGCAAAAGCTCGACGCCGTCGTCGCATTCCTGACCGGCCTCGATCACGAGGAAGACAGCCGGGTGCTTGAAAAGCTCCGCGCCGCCCCGAGCCTCCGCAAGATCGGCCCCGAAGACTGGGAAACCGTCACCGAGCCCGGCAGCCCCGTCGCCGCGGCGTTTTTCATGAGCGAACCCGCCCTTAATAATGCCATCCTCCACGGCCTCATGAGCCTCGCCGGTGCGGCGTTTCTTGATGGATTGGGGCTGCTCGACTGAAGAGATTTGCGATCGGAGGGATTTGCGATCAGAGGCATTTGCGATTTGCGATTGCCGATTTGCGATTGAGATTCGAGATCTGAAATCTGAGATTTGAAATGGAATTCCAATCGCAAATCGCAAATCGGCAATCGCAAATCTCTCTATTTTGCCGTGACGTATTCGATCTCTCCCGCGTCCGGCACGATCCCCGCCGCGGTGCCTTCCTTTAGCAGTCGAGTGATCGCTTCGCGCCCGCGCGGGCCGTAGTCCAGGGTCCACTCGTTCACGTACATTCCCACGAAGCGGTCGGCGAGATTGCGGTCCAGATCCCGGCCGAACTGCAGCGCGTAATCGACCGCCTCCTTGCGGTGATCGAGGCTGAACTGGATCGAGCGTTTGAGGATGTCCGTGACCTCCTGCATCGCCTCGGGCCCGAGGTCTTTGCGGATGCAATTGCCGCCCAGCGGCAGCGGCAGGCCCGTTCGCCCGTGCCACCAGACGCCGGTGTCGAGAAGCAGATGCAACCCGGCCTGCTGGTACGTGAGCTGCCCCTCATGAATGAGCAGCCCGGCGTCCGCCTTGCCGTGAAGGACGTAGCGCGGGATCTCATCGAACATCACCACGTCGTAGTCGAACGCCTCGCCGGCCTTCCCCAGCGCCAGTTGCAGCGCGAGGAACGCCGTGGTGAGTTTGCCGGGGATGGCGATTTTCTTGCGACGGAGGTTGGGCAGGGGGCCGTCGCCGAATTCCGCCGCGCGGTCCTGGCGGCAGACAACCATCGGGCCGTACTGGTCTCCCATGCTGCTGCCGCAGCTCGTCAGCGCGTACCGGTCGGCGACGTACGG
>JAQGHH010000255.1 GCA_028288945.1 Phycisphaerales bacterium | reverse complement strand
GTTGACGACGTGCGCGTCAGCAACCCCGCAGTGAACCCCGAACTGCTGGACGCGCTGGGCCAGAAGTTCACCGAGTACCACTACGACTTCAAGCGGATGGTTCGCGACATCTGCACGTCCCGCGCCTACCAGACCGCAACGGGGACAAACCCGAGCAACGAGAATGACGACCGCAATTTCGCCCACGGCGCGATCCGCCGCATGCGGGCGGAAGTAATGCTCGACTGCCTGAGCGAAGCGACGGCGACGAAGGAGAAGTTCCGCGGCCTGCCGCTGGGCGCGCGGGCAGTGCAGATCGCCGACGGCACCACCGGCGACTACTTCCTCACCACCTTCGGCCGCGCCACGCGCGACACGGTCTGCTCGTGCGAAGTGAAGATGGACCCGAATCTCTCGCAGGCCCTGTCGCTCATCAACGGCCGCATGGTCCACGGCAAGATCGAGCAGAGCGCGGTGATTAACGACATGATCAAGGCCAAGAAATCCCCGCCGGAGATCATCGAGCACCTGTTCCTGCGAACGCTCAGCCGCCGACCGACCAATGCCGAGGTGTCCTCGCTCATCGCACAGCTCGCGCAGGCCGGGCCGGACCAGAAAAAGGCGTACGACGACCTTTTCTGGGCGCTGTTGAATTCGCAGGAATTTATGTTCAACCATTGAGGGATTTGCGATTGCCGATTGCCGATTTGCGATTGGGAGTGCCGACTGTGAGACCTGAAGTTTGAGATCTAAGATGGATTGGCGCAAGAACGGGGACCGGGCCGCAACCGCAAAAGGCGTGCGGGTCCGAATTCAATTTATATTTTGCAATTTGCATTTCGCAATTTGCAATCGGAGTGCTGGATGCCGCTTGAAAGTGGAAGAGCGTTTCGCGTGAACAAGGCCCATAAATCTGTCGCCCTCGCCGCCGCCGCGGCGTTGTTCTCCGTTTCCCCTCTCTTCGCCGCCGACAAGGCCAACTATCAGGACCACGTCCTGCCGGTCTTCCGCAACTCGTGCCTGAACTGTCACAACGCCGACAAGAAAAAGGCCGGCCTCGACCTGAGCAGCTACCAGTCCGCCCTGGCCGGCAGCAACAACGGCCCCGTGGTCAACGCGGGCGACGCCGACAACAGCCTGCTGTACAAAGTCGTCGCCCACCTCGAAGACCCGGCAATGCCGCCAAAGAAGGACAAGCTCCCTGATAAGGAGCTCGAGATCATCAAGTCCTGGATCGCGGGCGGAGCATTGGAGACCGCCAACGGCAAGCCCGTCGTCAGCAGCAAGCCGAAGATGGACCTGACCGTGGCCGCATCCGGCGCCAAGAAGCCCGAAGGCCCCCCGCCGATGCCGCGCGATCTGCTCCTCGAGCCCGTGGTCCGCGCCGGCCGGCCATGGGCGGTGTCATGTCTGGCCTCCAATCCGTGGGCGCCGGTCGTAGCGGCGGGAACGCAGCACCAGGTGCTGCTGTACAACGCCGGCACGCTCGATCTGCTGGGCGTCGTCCCCTTCCCGGACGGCGAGCCGCAAGTCGTGCAGTTCAGCCGGAACGGCAAAATGTTGCTCGTGGGCGGCGGCATCGCCGGCAAGAGCGGCAAGGTCACCCTCTGGGACGTCACCGCCGGGCAGAAGCTCACCGACGTCGGCGAAGAATTCGACTCCGTCCTCGCCGCCGACATCAGCCCCGACCAGTCATTCGTCGCGCTGGGCGGCCCGACCAAAGTCCTGAAGATGTATTCGACCCGCGACGGCTCGCTCCAGCACGCGATCAAAAAGCACACCGACTGGGTCACCGCCATCGTCTACAGCGCCGACGGAGTTCTCCTCGCCAGCGCCGATCGGGCCGGCGGGCTCTGGGTCTGGGAGGCCAAGAGCGGCCACGAATTTTACAACCTCGCCGGTCACAAGGCGGGCGTCACTTCCGTCGCCTTCCGCGACGATTCCAACGTCCTCGCCAGCGCCAGCGAAGACGGGACCGTCAAGCTCTGGGACATGCCCAGCGGAAAGGAAGTCAAAACCTTCCAGGCGCACGGCGGAGGCGTCCTCTCCATCGCCTTCACCCACGACGGCCGCCTCGTCACCTGCGGCCGCGACAAAGTCACCAAGACCTGGAAGCCCGACGGCACCCCCGACAAGACCTTCGAGGCATTCACTGACATCGCATTGCACGCGGTCTATAGCGACGATGGCAAGCGCGTCATCGCCGGCGACTGGACGGGCGAGATGCGCGTCTGGGACGCCGCCGACGCCAAGCTGGTCGGCAAGCTAAGCTCCAACCCCGCTCCGCTGGCCGAACGGCTGGACGCCGCCGGCAAGCGCGCCGTCGAACTGCAAGCCGCCGCCGACAAGGCCGCCGCGGCGCTCGCCCAAGCCAAAGCCGCCGCCGACAAAGCGACGCAGGAGCAGCAGGCCGCCCAAGCTGCGGTCCCCGTCGCGAAGAAGGCGGTGGAAACCGCGCAGGCGCAGTTCGCCACGTCGGATGCGGCCCTTCAAGCCGCAAAGTCCGCGTTGCAGTCCTCGACCGCCGCGATGCCCGAGAAGCAGGCCGCCGTCGCGCGCGCCACAAAGGCCCGCGACGAAGCCGCGACCGCAAAAGCAAACGCCGCGAAAGAAGAGCAGCCGCTGAAGGACGCGGTGGTCGCCAAACAAAAAGCATCGGACGAAGCCGCCCAGGCTGCCGCGACCGCCAAGGCTGAATCCGAAAAACAGGCGGACAACCAGCAACTCGCCACGACCGCCACCGAGAAAAAGGCGGCGGCGGAAAAGGCCGCGCAGGAATTGGACGCCGCGAAGACCGCCGCCCAGGCCAAGGCCGACCAGATTAAATCACTCGCCGAGGTCATGACGAAGTCCGAAGGCGAGCTGGCCAAGTCCAACGAAGCGGTGAACGCCGCCAAGCAGGCGATCGCCGATCAAACCGTCGCCGCCGACAAAGCAGCGGCCCAGCGAAAGACTTCCGAAGACGCCCTCGCCAAGGCGAAGACCGATGCGACCGCGGCCGAGAAAGCCGTCCCCCCGAAGGTTGAAGTCGCCAAGGCCGCACAAACGCAATTCGCCGCCGCCAAGGCAGCGGCAGATGCCGCCGGCGCGCAGCTTTCCGCCGCCAAGCTCGAAGTCGCACGCTTGCAGGTCGGCCAGTTCTACCTGACCGTCTACGCCGCCAAGCAAGAGCTTGCGGCCCGCCAATCCGAGCAGGATAAGCTCGCCGCCGCCGCGGCTGCCGCCCAGGCCGATCTGGACAAGGCGAGTGCGGCCGTGGCTAGCGCCCAGAAACTGCAATCCGAGGCCCCCGCCCGCCAGAAGGCCCAGGAGGACGCGCTGGCCAAGACCAGGGAAATGCTGGCCACGGCAAATACCGCCTCCGGCACCGCGCAGACGATTCTCGCCCAGCGTCAAGCGCTTCTACCGCAAGCCGCCGAATTGGCGCAAAAGATTTCCGCCGAGTCCCAGAAAGCCGCGGAGGACAAAACGCTCGCCGACGCCGCCGCGAAAGCCAAGGCCACGGCTGACGCACTCACCGCCGACATCGAAGCCACCAAACAATTAGCCGCGGCCAAGGCCCAGGCCGTCAAGGATGCGATGACCGCGGTCGCCGGCACCGAAGCCGCGCTCGCGAAGGAAAAGACGGACACCGCCGCCCTGCCGAAGAAGATCGAATCGCTCCAGCAACTCGCCGCCACCGCCGCCGCCGAGGTCCCCAAGCGCAAATCCGCCGCCGACGAATCCGCGAAGGCCGTCGCCGCGGCCAAAGCCAAGGCGGACCAGCTCATCACCGAGTACCAAAAGAAAACCCAGGAAGCCGGCCTGACCCCCGCCGCCACGCCGGGGAAAACATAGTCAAATCATCATCTCTTGTTAGGAGTTAAACTCGATTCGCGCGGGGGCGCAACTCCCTTTTGGCGAGATTGTTGGTGGGGCGGACATTCTTGTCTGCCGTCGGGTCGGGGAGTGGAGGCATTCTTGCCTCCCGAGCCGACCCGAAGCGTTGTTGCGAGTCCGCTCGGGGGGCAGGAATGCCCCCGCTCGCGGCCTCGCGGCCTCGCGGCAGACAAGAATGTCCACCCCACCGTGAAAGCCATGTTCACCACACTCAATCGCTACATCCCACGCCCGGACGAATATTCCGTCCAGAACGCACCGAAGGCAAATCCGTGCTATATTAAAACCCGTTGCAGGGAAGTTTTCCCTCGCTGCCACGAACCATCTCTTCGGCTCGCAGGCACTTTCTCAATTGGGGACACACCAATGCGGCGGAACTTCATCACCGGGCGGCAAACTGCATCATCCTCGCGTCGAATCGGACGGCGGCCGGGTCGACGCACGGAATGCCGGATCGAATCTTTGGAATCGCGCCAGCTCCTCAGTTCCGTCACCGGCGGGACGATGTCACTTGACGGTGCCTTCGGCAATAACGGACTCATCGTCACCCCTCTCACCGCGACCAGCAATTCGGGCGTGGCCATTCAATCGGACGGGAAAATCCTCCTGGCGGGAGCCGACGCGAGCGGCACCAGCTATCTCACCCGCCTGAATCCCGACGGATCGGTCGATCCGTCCTTCGGCAACCATGGGGTTGCCCAGGTGGCCACCGGCTTGGAGAGCGCCGGAATCCTTCCGGAATTCGTCCTCATCCAGCCCGACGGCAAGATTGTCGTCGGCATCACGGGCGGAATCAGCGGCCCCTCGATCATTCCGGTCGGCGGCACGCTCCACCGGTTCAACGCCGATGGCTCGCCAGACACGAACTTTGGCAAAGACGGACAAGTCGCAGCCATGTCCGGGCAAATTGAAGCCGTGGCCCTTGGGCCCGACGGCGCGATCATCGTCGGCGGAGAGAACCTGGTTACGTCGAACTCGACACAAATCGTCGTCGCGCGAGTCAAGGCCGATGGTTCGATTGACAGTGGATTTGGGCAGAACGGACTGGCGGCCATTCCGTCGGGCACCAAAATTGAGGATGTGCTGGTCACGCCGGATGACAAGATTCTGGTCGGCGGGTTCAATTATTCAGGCACCCCCAATACCTTGCTTACCAACTTCGTTTACCGTTTTAACGTTGACGGAACTGCCGACACCAACTTTGACGCCAGCGGCATCGCCACCACCACCAGCGGCACCGACATGTATATCGAAGACATGACCGTGCTGCCCGACGGCAGTTTGCTCATCCTGAAATTCAATACCGGCGTCGTCGCGCTCACCCGCTGCAACTATGACGGCTCGCTCGACACCAGCTTCGGCAACGGCGGAACTATCGGCGACGTTGGGGGTGGCACGTTCATGATCGGGGCGTACCGGCTTGCGGTTCGAGCGACCGGCGAAATCGTCGTCGAGGGCGACGGCACCAATGCCGTATACTGTGGACACTTCACGCCCGACGGTAAGCTCCTTCAGAGCGAAACCACGTCGACTCACAATGGCTGGGACCCCTTCAGCCAACAACCATTGCCCAACCCCACTCCGACTCCGTTGCCTGACCGTTATCTCTTCGGCGGTGCGATCGACGCCGACGGGAAGCTGGTCGTCGCGGGGGGCGGGTACGTGGCCCGCTTGAATAGCGACGGGTATGTCTGGTCCGGCGACCCGAATTTTCACTGGGC
>JAQGHH010000224.1 GCA_028288945.1 Phycisphaerales bacterium | reverse complement strand
GGGGCGGTGGCCACGAAGAACATCGGCTGGGCGAGGATGAACGATCGTAGCTCGGGGGTGATGTTGGGATGAATGTTGGCCATGGGAGATAGTAAGACCGGAACGGACGGGCGGTGGTTGGTAGAATCGCGAAATCGCGAAGCGACTTTCGGCGGCCATACCCCGCCAAAAGTAGACGGCCCACCCGGGCGGTTCGTCAAAGGCCACTTTTTCTGATACCCGTCAAGTTAATTGGTGGAAAATAGTGGAAAAATGTCGGAATATTGCCTTGTCGGCTGGATTTTGCGGAAGTGATTTTGCGAGGGGCATTTACAATCATTTTTTTGCCGTGTTCCGGACGTCTGATTTGCCACTTTTTCTCACTTTTTCCCACATTTCGCGATACCTGCGAAATGGGAAATCGCGCGATTGGCTGATAATCAGCGGAGGGGGTACATCATCATCCCCGTCGCCAGTTTCGGGAAGAAAAACGTGCTCTTTTGCGGCATCACTTCGTTGTGTTTTCCTAGCTCTTCCAACGCGTGAAGGGGCGTTGGGCGGAGGAGCAGGGCGAGTTGATATTTGTTGCCGTCCACCTGGGGGGCTACCTCATTCGCGTAGGCGGTGTAGCCTTTGGTCAGTTCCTTTCCCCCGGCGAACTTGGGTTGCAGGATTTCGTCGAGGAGATAGCGCTGGAGGATCGCGACGTCGAGCTTGCGCCAGGAATCGCTTTGGTTGGGCTCGTAGGGTTTGAGGATGTCGTGGTTTTTGAGCGTTAGCGAATAGAGTCGGCGGGTCTTGCCTTCGTAGACGCCGAAGGTGTGGGGGGAGCCTTGGGAGAGTTGGGAGACGGCTTCGGCCATGTGGTCGGGGCCGACGGCCATTTCGGTCAGGTCGAAGTTGGCCGCGAGGGCGGTGCGGAAGGCTTCGATGGAGAAGTTGGTGAGGCCGCCGATGAGGCGGTGGGTGGGGAGGATGAGCAGGCCGGGGTCTTGCATGCCGACGAGGACGAACATGCAGTAGTTGGCCGGGTGGTCGGGAGGCAGATTGCCGCCGTAGGCAGCTTCCATCTCCTTTTTATATTGCAGGGCAGTCGTGTAGCGGTGATGCCCATCCGCGATGTAGACGGGCTTGTGGCCCATGAGATCGATGACTTTGTTTTCGACGTCGGCGTCGATCACGCTCCAAAGGTCGTTCTTGACGCCGTCGAGCGTGCCGGTGAGCTCGGGGCGGCCGGCGTTTTGATAGAGGAGATTGGTGACTTCGTTCCGCGGGTCGCTGAAGAGGCCGAAGATGGGGGAGAGCTGCACGCCGGTGGCGCGCATGAGCTTCAGGCGGTCTTCAATGGGGGCGGCGTAGGTCTTCTCGTGCGGGACGACATGGCCTTCGCCGAAGGGGGAAAGCTTGACCAGCGCGATGAACCCCCGGCGATGCACGGTGCGGCCGGCGTGATCAAACGTCTGGGCGTACGGATACAGCGCCCGGCGTTCGTCCTTCTTGAGAACGCCGGTGTGGAGCCAGGCCTGGAGCGTGCTGCTGGCGCCGCCGTAGATGGAGTCAGGGCCGACGGATTTGGGAGGCAGATGGGGAAGGTCGATGGTGACGACGTTGTTGGGGTGCCTCGCCTGGAGCCGGGCTTTGCCGGCCTCATCGAGCACATCGTACGGCGGGGCGATAAGGCTCGAGAGGTCCGGCCCCTTGGCGTAATGAATGCCCGCGAACGGACGGATGGATGCCACGGAAGGTCCTCTCAAGAATAGGAAGTCGCACCGCTTCGGGCGTGCGCGAACCTGGGAATCAACGGGAGCGTGAAGAATACGGGAGGCGGGGGAAAGGTCAATTGGGAGACCTATGCCCGTGTCACAATGAAGCGACGCTCCGCCAAACATTCCGGTGTTCGTCACTGCCGGCGGCACGCAAGCGATAAACTCAAAGACATCACCGCCGGAGGGCTTTCCTTCCGCCGATCAGGAAACCTCGTGCTTATGTGGACGGCGGCCCGAAAATCACGATATTGTTTAGGGCTGGTGGAAAAAGCCTCTTTCGGTTCCCGTAGGGTCCGCTTTAGCGGACGTTTCGGCGCGACCCGCGCACTCACGTCCGCTAAAGCGGACCCTACAAAAGCGGGTTCTTTCCACGAGCCCTCAGCGGCCCTTTGAACGGAGTCACACGGGCGGGCCGCCCGTGCTAATGAAATTATGAAAATCCTTCTCGCCAATCCCCGCGGGTTTTGTGCAGGCGTCAACATGGCCATCGATGTGGTGGACCAGGTGCTCCAGTTGAAGGGGCCGCCGGTGTATGTGTTCCATGAGATCGTGCACAACCGGCACGTGGTGGACGGGTTTCGCGAGCGGGGCGTGACGTTTGTGGACAGCATTGAAGAAGTGCCGGAGGGGGGGCTGGTTATTTACAGCGCCCACGGCATTTCCCCGGCGGTGCGCCAGGAGGCCAAGAGCCGACGGCTGGTCGAAGTGGATGCCACCTGTCCGCTGGTGACGAAGGTACACCTCGAGGTCATTCGTTTCGCGCGGGACGGGTACACGATTTTGTTCATCGGGCACCGCAAGCATGATGAGGCGATCGGGACGGTGGGGGAGGCGCCCAACAACATTATGGTGGTGGAGTCGCCGGAGGATGTGGAGAAGCTGGAAGTGAAGGACCCGAACAAGGTCGCGTACGTGACGCAGACGACCTTGAGCATCTTCGACGCCACGCGGATCATCGCGGCTCTCAAGGCGAAGTTCCCGAACATCAAAGCGCCGCCGAAGGAAGACATCTGTTACGCGACGACGAATCGGCAGAACGCCGTTTCGGATCTCGGGCGCGAGGCGGAACTGGTGCTGGTGATCGGGAGCAAAAACAGCTCGAACTCGTTGCGGCTGGTTGAGACCGCCCGCGAGATGGGCCGCTCGGCATACCTGATCGACGATCAATCGGAACTGGAAACCAGTTGGTTCGATGGGGTGACGACCGTGATGGTTACCGCCGGTGCATCGGCACCCGAGCATCTGGTGCAGGCCCTGCTCGACCGGCTCAAGCACGATTTCGGCGGGGAAATCGAGCTTCGGACGGTGGTGCAGGAGGATGTTTCATTCGAGCCGCCCAAGTCGCTTAAGCGGCTGGCGGTCATCGCATCCTAGACTTTGGCAATTCGATGAACCGCCCAGGCGCCAAGACGCCAAGTAATGAATACATAAGTGGTTGCATTGCGAACTGCTCTATTGGCTCCGCACTGATCTTGCCCGGCTCGGGTATTTCTTGGCATCATGGCGCCTTGGCAGTAAACCCCATTCTTTGCATCGGTCCCTGTTGCAAATATCTCCGCAACGCAACAAATTGAAGAGTCTGCCGTTATAGTAATCTGGACGCTCCGGTCGGGCGGGTTCGCGAGTCGCGGGCCGCGGCACGGGGGACAATGACATATCTTTCTGCCGCCTTCCCGCGGCAAGGAGACGATGGAATGAAGTACGTGATTGCACTCGTGGCTCTGGTGGGTTTCCTCGGTTTCTCGAGCTTCGTG
>JAQGHH010000221.1 GCA_028288945.1 Phycisphaerales bacterium | reverse complement strand
GCTCGTCCTGGTTGGCCGAGGAGGTGCCGACCTGGGCGACTTCCTTGGAGCTTTCGATCTTCTTGGACATCTTGCGGAGCTCTTCGACGATGGCGTCGACGCCCGACTGGATGCCGCGTTGGATCTGGGTGGGGTTGCCGCCCGAAGCGACGTTGCGCAGGCCCTCGGCGAAGATCGCCTCGGCGTAAACGGTCGCGGTGGTGGTGCCGTCGCCGGCGACGGAGGAGGTCTTGGAGGCGACTTCCTTCACCATTTGCGCGCCCATGTTTTCGTAGGGGTCGTCGAGCTCAATTTCCTTGGCGACCGTGACGCCGTCCTTGGTGACGGTGGGCGACCCGAAGGACTTTTCGAGGACGACGTTGCGGCCCGAAGGGCCGAGGGTGACTTTTACCGCGCGGGCCAGCTTGCGTACGCCGCGGAGTAGTGACTCGCGCGCCTGCTGGTCGAATTCAATGCGTTTTGCTGCCATGGTTGGGTTCTCCTGATTGAATAGTTGCCAATTGCCAGTTGTCGGTTGCCAGTGAGGACCAGATGCGCCTGCCGCCTCTTACTGGCAACCGGCAACTGGCAACTGGCAACTTCCTCCATCACTCGACGACGGCGAGAATATCGTCCTCGCTCATGATCATGAGCTCTTCGCCGTCGAGCTTGATTTCGGTGCCGGCGTAGCTGGCGAAGATGACCTCGTCGCCTTTCTTCACGTTGACCGGGGCGCGTTCGCCCGTGTCGAGGCGCTTGCCTTCTCCGACGCTCAGGACCTTGCCCCGGCGGGGCTTTTCCTTGGCGGTGTCGGGAAGGACAATTCCGCTTTTGGTCTTGCTCTCTGCCTCGACGCGCTTGACGAGGATTTTGTCACCGAGGGGACGAAGCTTAGCCATGTCGTTTACTCCTTAAAGGGTTGTCAGTGGTCGTTTGTCAGTGGTCCGTGGTCCGTTGTCAGTCGTTGCGGCGCCGGTGTGCGATACCCTGCATTCATTCTTCGCATCGATCACCGCGTCCCGTGTCTTCCTTCGTACTCATCTTCCTTCGTACTCAATGCTTCATTTCCCCCGGCCAGCGGCTCTCATGGTAGCGCCTTAGAACGCGGGCCAATGTGTCGAGGAGCACGTTGAAATCCACGGGTTTACTCAGCACGCTGAATACGTGCATGCCCAAGGCTTCGCGGAGGAGATGGCTGCTTAATTCGTTGGTCAGGAGAATGGCGGGAGGGGCTTTTTGCATTTCGCGCATCAGTTTGACGACCTGCATGCCGCCCAGTTGGGGCATTTGGGTATCGAGCACGGCCACGTGCACCGGTTTGCTCTCAATCAACTGAAGCGCCTCGCGGCCGTTGCGGGCTGAAAGCGTTTGCACGCCCTGCGGCTCAAGCAACCGCCGAACGGTCTGATGCCACCCCTCCTGCTCGTTGGCGAGTAGGACGGTAAAGCGGGTTGGATTGGGCACCTGAACCATAATGGAAACGCAAACCCCGCCCGAACGTCGGGCTTGCTATGCTATTGGCAAGGGCCGTGCCGAATAAGAGATCAAAAATCCGCCCTAATCATTTACCGTAAGTGACGAAGGATAAGACAATTACGATTTTATGCGATGGCGGGTTTTAGGATGTGGACTTCGAGCCCTGTACCAGCATTTCTGCCAAACCCTGCGGGGTCCCCGATGCTTACTGCCACAGTGGCAGGATCGTTAGACGGGGAATGGTTTGCCCATCAGTTGGAATCGGAGAAGGGTGAGGGCCATCTTTGCCGAGCGGTCGCGGACCATTTCGCGGTCGCCAGGGAAGAGAAAAACGCGCGACTGGACGCCCTGGGGAGAAGCGAGGGCGATCCAGACCGTGCCGACCGGCTTTTGCGGAGTTCCGCCCTCGGGGCCGGCGATGCCAGTGATCGCGAGTGTGTACGCCGCCCCCGACTGGGTTTGTGCGCCGCGGGCCATCGCCTCGGCGACCGGTTGGCTTACGGCCCCGTGCCGCGCGATGAGTTCCGTGGGAACACGCAGCAAGTCATGCTTGGCCTCGTTGGAATAGGTGACATACCCCTGGCGGAAATAGCGGCTGGAGCCGGGGACATCCGTCAGCATCTTGGCGAGCAAACCGCCGGTACACGATTCCGCGGTGGCCACCGCCGGCGCGAACTGCGTCGCGGTTGAGTCCGCGCGCAGCAGGCCGGCCACCACTTCGGCGAGCGTCTGCTCGTCTTGTCCGTAGATCAAATCACCGATCGCGTCCCGGCAGGCTCCTTCGGTCCGGGCGAGTTCTTCGCGGGCTTGTGGCTCGGCAGGAAAGCGTGAATTGATGCGCAATGAGACGACGCCGCCCGAGACAGTGGTTCCGACCGACGGGTTACGGCCGCGGTTCATCAGGTCGCCGAGTTTCTCAGCGATCGCGCTTTCGCCGAGTCCGAAGGTGTGCAGCGTGCGGGAAAGGATCACAGCGCCGCCCGAAGCATATTTCACGATCGGCAGGACGTCGCGCGCGAACATGGCCTTCATTTCTTTGGGTACGCCGGGCGTGACGAAGACTTGGCAGGCAGCAGGGTTCGGGGTTCGGCTTTCTCTGAGGCTCAGGCTCGAAGAGAGTTCAGGGGTCAGGGAGGTACTAGGTTTCGGTTCAATCCGTTCTTTTCCTGAACCCTGAACCCCGAACCCTGAACCCTCTCCCGCACCCTCGACCACTGCGTGTATCCCCGCGGCGGTGCCCGCGGTGTTGAACAGCATCTTCGCCCCGCGTGGGATCATGGCTTGTATGCGATTGATGGCCGGCATCGGTCGCCCCCGAGCCTCGAAGAACTTGTGCAGTTCGGTCATCCACTCGGCGTTCTCTTCCAGCGGAACGCCCATCACGGCGGCCAATGCTTGTCGAGTCAAATCGTCTTCGGTGGGGCCGATTCCACCCGAGATGATGAGGAAATCGCAGTGAGCCGCGGACTGCCGGATCGCTTGCTCGATGGCCGTCTGGTCATCGGGGACAGTCGCATGGGCGCGGACCCAGACGCCGAGGGCCGCCAACTGCTGGCTCAGCCAGGCTGAGTTTGTGTCGATCGTCTGGCCGAGCACCAGTTCGTCGCCGATCGAGAGGATGATGGCGTCCATGACGGCGATTGTGAGGGGCACGCCCGGAATTGCAACGGCATCGGAATATCGCGGGATCGAGCCCGTACTATTGAGGTATAATGGGCCATAGGGTGGTGCGTGTCGCGGGCGGCCTTGTGGAGGAGTGCGGTCCGATAAATACATGGGCGCGCAACCTCGACGGAATGTTTTTTACTTTCGGTTCACCTCTCCGGTAAGCTGGCGTTGCTGTGCTCACACTTTTGGTCTTACAAGGTCCCGACAAGGGCCGGCGATTTGAATTGCCGGACTCCCCCGCGCTCGTCGGGCGCGACAGCCGGCAGCTTCCGCTGACCGACAACACCGTCTCGCGCCGCCATTGCGAGCTGCTCCCGCAGGACGGCAATTGGGTCCTGCGCGACATGGGCAGCTCCAACGGCACCTACGTCAACGGCGCACGGGTCGAAAAGATCGTCGTGCTGAAGGTGGGCGACCAGGTGCGCGTGGGCCGGACCCTGATGGTCTTCGGCGCGCAGCCAGGTGTGTCGCGCACCAGCCGGGGCAACGTCACGCTGGCGGGCGAAGAAGCCGGCATGGACAGCGCCATCATGGCGACTATGCCGTCGAGCGAAGATTCGATGGTGCTGGCCGTGCCCGAGCCCGCCGCGGCGGCGATGGGCAATCTCAAGATCATGTACCAGCTCGGTGCGGCGCTGGGCACCAGCTTTAACGTCGATCAGGTCCTGGAAGTGGTGATGGATCTGATCTTCGAGCACATGAAGGCGGATCGGGGCATCATCCTATTGATCGATCCGAAGACCAACGAGCTCGTGCCGACGGTCGTCCGCACCCGCGAGGACGCCGAGGCGCGCCCGGTCGCAGAGTCGGCGGACGGCAAGCCGGGCAACGAAAAGATCCACGCCTCACGCACGATCATCAATCACGTCCTTCGCACCGGCGAAGGCGTGCTCTCGACCAACGCGATGGCCGACCGGCGGTTCAGTAAGGGCAAGAGCGTCCACAACCTGGGTATCCGCTCCGCGCTGTGCGTCCCGATCAAGGCCCGCAAGCTCAGCGACAAGGGGGGCGACGAGACCACCGGCGTTATCTATATCGATAGTTCCGTTCGCAATTACACCTACGCGCCCGAGCAATTGCGCCTGCTCACCGCCATCGGCCTGCAGGCCGGCATGGCCATTCAAAACGCCAAGCTCTACCAGGCGCAGTTGGAGGCCGAGCGTTTGGCCGCGGTGGGCGAGACGACCGCCGCCCTATCGCATTCGATCAAGAACATCCTCCAGGCGCTTCAGGGCGGCGCGGACGTCGTCGAGATGGGCCTCCGCGGCAGCAACCTCCTCCAGGCCTCCAAAGGCTGGCGCATCGTTCACCGCAACCTGGACAAGATCTACCAGCTCACCATGAACCTGCTCGCCTACAGCAAGCAGCGCGAGCCGCAATTGGAGATGGTCAACCCCAAGGCGCTCGTGGACGAATGTCTGGAGCTTGTGGCGCAGGGCGCGAATGAAAAAGGCGTGATGGTGGTCGGCGACGTCGAAGAAGGCCACCCCGCCATCCCGATGGACCCCAGCGGCATGCACCAGGTCCTGCTCAATCTCCTGGGCAACGCCCTCGACGCGGTGCAGACGAAGGAGGGGCTCGTGCGGGTGGAGTGCCGCTACGACGAGCCCAATCGGCAGGCACAACTCGAAGTGATCGACAACGGTGCCGGCATCGCGCCGTCGATGATGAAGCACATGTTCGAGCTGTTCCACTCGACAAAGGGCAATCGCGGCACCGGCATCGGCCTCGCCGTGGCCCGAAAGATCGTCGAAGAGCACGAAGGAAACATCTCCGTCCGCAGTACGCCCGGGGAGGGGACGACGTTCACCATCCGCCTGCCGGTGTACCACACCAATCTTACTGACCCGTCGCAGACGCATGGGCCCAGCGCGCGGTGAGTCGGCGCGGGGATGGAGCGGGAATGTTCGGCGGAGCCGAACCTACTGCTGCGGCTTTCGTTCCGCCTTCGCGTGTTTCTTGGTGGTGCGGATGGGCCGGCTGCCGTAGCGGGTGCCTTCGCCGGTGACCTTTGACTTTTCGCCCGCCAGCGGGAGGCTTTTCCTTCCGTTGCTCATCAATTTCTTCAGGTCATGATCCCGCGGCTGCCACCAGGACTTC
>JAQGHH010000218.1 GCA_028288945.1 Phycisphaerales bacterium | reverse complement strand
TAGAGGCGCTCGGCGATGTTGAGGCGTTTGATTTTGAGTTTTGCGGAGCCGCCGGGGGTGAGGGTGAGGCGTTGGCCGCGGATGCCGAAGCCGTCTTTGGGGAATTCGTAGCCGTGGCTGGAGACGGTGAAGAAGACTTCGCAGCCGAGGAGCGCGGGGTCGTCGATGGCGACGAGGCCGGCGCGGTCGGTGTCGAGGCGGACGTTGGAGACGGTTTTGTGCTCGACGAGGGGGACGCCGCGGGAGGTTTGGTCGTCGAGGACTTCGATGGGGAAGTAGCGGGAGGGTTGGGTGGCGGCGGGTGCGTTTTCTGCGAAGGCGGGATGGGATAATGGCGTGCCGCCGAAGAGCAGCATGACGATTGCGAGTGCGTGCGGGAAAGTTCGGCATGACATAACGGTTGTTCCTTCGACGAAGCGGATTGGGTGCGCTTCGATGCGAGCAACCGGCAACATCACAGGAGGATACAGATAATGCAACACGACGGTATGTGGCACAGCCGCCCCCGGCTGTGCCTCTTCAACATCCGCCTGCGGCGGATCACAGCCGGGGGCGGCTGTGCCACAGTGATGTAGGTTCGGCTCCGCCGAACTTTCTTTGCTGCCACGGAGTGTTCGGAATCGGAACGGAGGAATGTTCGGCGGAGCCGAACCTACATGTCGGAATGCCGATCAAACCTCTTTTCTTCGAGGATGCCCATGAAATGCACGGTCATTGTTCTGATTGCGTTTTCATCCATCGCAATCTTTGGCGGCTTCTGCCGCGCCGAGGATGCGAAACTGGAGAAGCTCCCCCCTGCCATCTTTCAGCGCACGGCGTTCCTCGGCGATTCCATCACCGACGGGAACACGTATCCGCAGCTCGTCCGCGATGCACTGATTGGCGTAGGCCGCGAAAAGATGATCGCCATCAACGCGGGCATCGGCGGGGACACGGCGCACGGCATGCGGGCGCGGCTTGAACGCGACGTGCTGGCGTTTCATCCGGCGCTCGTCACGCTCAGTTGCGGGGCGAACGACACGCTGCACGGCGTCAGCCCGGAAAGCTACGAGCAGGACGTGCGGGCGATCGCCGAGCGCATGAAGCGCGAGCACATTCCGCTCATCCTTCTCACACCCAACGTGCTCGGACCCAGGCAGCAGGCGAAGGGGCAGAAGGGGCTCGAGCAGTATGAAGCGATCCTGCGGCAGATCGCCAAAGATTACGGCCTGCGCGTGGCCGAGGTGAACGCACGGCAGAAGGAGGACGCGGCGGCCGGGCATTTGCAACTCGCGCCGGATGACCTGCACCCCAATTGGAACGGGCAGCGGATGATCGCGCGGGCGGTGCTGGATGCGATGGGGTATTCGGAGGTGAAGGTGCCGGATCGGATTGTGAATGAGCCGCTGCCGGGGGTGGTTGGGGAATGGAGGATGAAGCCGCTGGATGCGAAAGCGCCGGCGCTGACGGACGAGGCGGTGAAGGAATTGAAGGCGGACGGGTCGTGGCTGACGCTGAAGCTGCCGGACGCGCGGCCGATCCCGGAGGCGGATTCCCAGGACGATCGCTGGCTCGACCACTATCGAACACTCGGGGCGGCGGTGTCACTGCGGCAGCGGGCCGAAAAGCGATTCGTGGGGATTACTACGATCACAAGCGATAGGGCGCACGTCGCGCAGTTTCATACAGGGGCGGAGCTGGAGGACGTGTGGCTGAATGGCAAGCACGTTTATCACAACGACGGCAGCCGGGGGTGGCACATCGGGCGGGAGAGCTTTGGCGGGGAATTGAACGCGGGGGAAAATGTGCTGGTCATCAGGACCGGGCAGGTGTTTTTCCTTAGTGTGACGGAGGGGCCAATCTGGCCGTAGCTCGCAGTGCGATATCGCTTTTTGGCAGGACTTCTGGTTGGGGTGGGCGGAAGAGGGAGGAGGACGATTAGGATCGCGCTTCCGGGGACACCTCAGAGCGCGATCCTAATCGTACTCATAATCCTACTCCTACTCGTACTCGTTTTTGTCTTAATGCCGCTGGGTGAACACAAGGTTCACCCCCACGGTCCTCCGCGGCGGTGATTCGGGTTAGTGCTGGTGGCCGCCTGCGCCGTGGACGTGGCGGTGGTCGATTTCTTCCTGGGTGGCGTCGCGGACGTCGAGCACTTTGACGTTGAAGTGAAGGGTTTTCCCGGCGAGGGGGTGGTTGGCGTCGATGCGGACTTTGTCATCCTGAACGTCGACGACGGTGACGACGCGTGAAGCGCCGTCGGGGCTTTGGGCGCGGAACTGCATGCCCGGTTCGACCTTGGCGCCGCCGAAGGCGGTCTTGGGGACTTGCTGGACGAAGGCTTCGTCGCGCTGGCCGTAGGCGTCTTCGGGGGGGACGGTGACGTCGACGGTTTCGCCCTGATCCTTGCCTTCCATGGCCCGCTCGAGGCCGGGGACGATTCCGCCCACGCCGTGGAGGTAGGTGAGCGGCTCATGGCCGTTGGAGGAATCGAGGACCGCGCCGTCGGCGCCGGTGAGGGTGTAATCGACGGTCACGACCTTATCTTTTGCGACTTGCATGCGGGCTCCTTCCTTCAAGGGGACGAAAAGTCGGAGAAGCATACGAAGGAGTGATGCGACGGGCCAGCGGGCGGGAAAAATTTTGCGGGATTCAGGGTTTGCGGAAGAGGAATGAACGCAGAGGCGCGGAGACGCAGAGGAAGAACTCAGAGAGACTCAATTGCTTGGATGTGGTCGATCCCCGCAAAATCCCCCGTATTTCGCTCTTCCCTCCTACCTCTGCGTCTCTGCGCCTCTGCGTTCATTCCCTCCCAAATGAGCGTTCATTTCTCTTCCGAAGGGCGCTTCATGGTGAAGCGGCCGCGGTCGCTTTCGGATTGGTAGGTGCTGGTGAAATCGGCGGCGTTGGCGTGGCCGTCGTAGTGGTAGAGGCCGCCGGCCATGGAACCGAGGTCGGCCTCGCCTTTGAAGTGGACAGAGTCCACCTGCTGCTCGGCGGCGAGGTCCATGTCGTAGCCGAAGTGGAAGATGCTCCAGTATGTGGCGGCGTAGCGGGCGTGGTACGTGTTGTCGCCTTTGCGGGTGATGAGGCAGCGGAGGCCGCCGTTGTGGCCGTTGGCGTCGCTGGCCCAGGTGCCCTGCCAGCGGCCTGTCATGTCGGTGGGGCTCTCGGGCTTTATCGTCGTGGCGGCTTTCCAATCGCGGTCGAAGGAGGAGCAGCCGCACATGAGGGCGAGGCCGGAGAGGATAATGAATTTGCTGCAACGCTTGGGGGTGGACGGATTCATGGGGCCTATTCGGGAAGGACTTCGACGCCGTTGATCTCCGGCGCGTTTTTGTCGGTTCTATCGAAACGGATGAAAAGGCGGCCGTCGGTGACGGCGACGTGGAAGGTCTTGATCAGCGCCCGGTCGCGGCCGCCGGCTTCTTTGAAGACGTCGAAATCCCTGCAATCGATGCCCTGGACGTTCATATGAAAGACGCGCTGGCCGGGGCCGCTGATATACGGGCAGGTCTCGGCGAAGTGGAGATTGACGGCGTACCTTCCGTTTGGCAGGTCCTTGTGCCACCCGGTCATGACGTAGTGTTCGGTGCGGTAGACGCCGGGTTTGTCGGTGTTTGCGATGGGGATGGGGCCGCGGTCGACGATCTCGCCGCCGTCGAAATAGGAGTCGGGTTCCCACGTGTTGCCGCGGGGATCGCGAAAGGCCGCCGTGCTGCCCGCGTTCACGCGGACGACGGGGCCCGCCGAGTTAGCCGCGGGGCGAATTTCCGCAACTTGAGGGGCATCGACTTTCTGCGGCACGGGCGCGCCCACGGGCTTCTGCGCCGCGGGCGGGGGCGGAACGGGGTTCGATGCCGGCACGGCCTGGGCGATCGTTGGTTTGGGAGATTCCTGGGGCGGGACGGGTGATGCGATCAGCGGCTTGACAGCCGTTTCGGGGTTCAACCCCGCCTGGCGGAGCAGTTCGTCCGCCGAGACGGTCCGCGGCTGCGGCGGGCCGCCGACCGCGACTTGATCGGCGACCCGACCGAACGTAATCCCCTCGGTGCTCACGTGCAGGAACCCCGTGGCCGTGCCCACCCCGAACAGCACGAGGCCGATGACCAGGATTCCCAGCGCCAACAAAATGATCCGCGAGAACATCACAATCCTCCCGTCGTCACCCAACGCGACCCGCCCATATGGGCGTTGCCGGGGACTACACTTCATGTACAGTTGG
>JAQGHH010000180.1 GCA_028288945.1 Phycisphaerales bacterium | reverse complement strand
AGCGGATGAAGAACCAGGTGCACTTCTTCGAGCGCACGACCGCCGGGGCGTACCGCGCGCCGGTCTCCATCCACAACCTTTCCGACCCCACGGTCCGCGAGAAGCTCAGCGACGACGTCTACCTGCGGGTGGTGGACGAGTTGGAAATGCTCGACGCGGCAGGCGCGAGCTTCGACAAGGAAGCCGTCCTCAGCGGAAAGCTTACCCCCGTCTTCTTCGGCAGCGCCGTCAACAATTTCGGCGTGCAGTTGCTGCTCGATGCCTTTTTGGAGCATTCGACTCCGCCGCGACCGCGCGTGGCGGGCGCGATGCCCATCAACCCGGACGATTCCAACTTCTCCGGCTTCGTGTTTAAGATCCAGGCGAACATGGACACGCGGCACCGCGACCGCATCGCGATCGTGCGGGTTTGCTCGGGGAAGTTCACCCGCGACATGCCCGTCACGCACGTGCAGAGCGGCAAGCGCGTCCGCCTCTCCAGCTCCCACAAGCTCTTCGGCCAGGAGCGCGAGACGATCGACGAGGCCTACGCGGGAGACGTCATCGGCCTCGTCGGCCATGCGGGCTGCGGGATCGGGGACACGCTGACCGACTCCCCCGCCGTGGTGTTCGACGAAATCCCCCGCTTCGCCCCCGAATGCTTCGCCTATCTGCATGCGACTGCTACGTCGCAATACAAGCGGTTCAAGGAAGGCCTCGATCAGTTGCTCCAGGAGGGCGTGGTCCAACAGTTCCAGATCAAGGATTCCAACCAGCGCGCCCCCTTGCTGGCGGCAGTCGGCCCACTCCAATTCGAGGTCGTGCAATACCGCCTGCAATCCGAGTACGGCGCGGAATCGCGCCTCGAATCCGCGTCCTGGGAACTGCTCCGCTGGGTCTCCCCTGAAACCCCTGCGGATGCTCTCCGCGAGCTGGCCCTGCCCAGCGGCGCCAAGCTCGCGCACGACGCCAAAGACCAGCCGGCGATCCTCTTTCCCAGTGAGTGGTCGCTGAGGTATTTCGAGAAGCAGCATCCGGCCGTCCGGCTGGCGGACGTGCCGTTCAAGAAGGACGCCGAAGCGCTGCGATCAGCGGCTGTTGCGGACTAGTCAGTGCAATGAAAGGACGTAATCGACCGCGA
The DNA here is from genome assembly GCA_028288945.1 of Phycisphaerales bacterium. GTDB lineage: Bacteria > Planctomycetota > Phycisphaerae > Tepidisphaerales > Tepidisphaeraceae > RYN-428. The sequence continues at coordinate 1,473 of JAQGHH010000180.1, read as the reverse complement.
ACCTACCGTTTACTCCTCCTCGCGCGGCCAATGCCCGTGCGAGCTCAACCGTTTAGCAGCCCCGCTTGTGGGGGGCGATTCTCGGTGCGCGCATCCGAAAACGCCCAGAGCGAGCGTGGCGGCTAAGAAGTGGTTTCAGACTCTCCATCGTGACATGGGCGTCCCGCCCATGCCCGGTGCGCATGGAGTCGAGAACTCCGGAAAACAAGGCTATTCTACTCATCAAAATCGCTCGCACGGGCGGGACGCCCGTATCACGTGGAAGTTATGAAACCACTTCTAAACAATTGCTCAGCCCGTTCGGACCCGATTTGCTTTCGTCGCGCCGATATCAGACGTCATATACGTCGGCGGGACCCACGGGCAGGGTGAGACCTAGCCCCTCCGATCCCTTGCCCACCCGCCGACACTTGAAATCCGGCGCTCACCACTTCAGCCCCGCGTCGTCCGCGGCGCCCAAGGCCAGAGCCGCTGCGTCAGACTTTGAGCGGCCTTTGGCGATCGCCGATACATAGCGATCGCACAGGATGCTCAGGTACGGCATCGGCGCGTACGTGTCGGTGGCGGTTTGGCGGGCCAGGGTCATGTCCTTTAGCGCGAGTGGAAGTGCGAAGCCCACCTTGTCGAAATCGGCGGCGATGATTCGGGCCGAGTAGCCGTTGTAGACCTGGCAGTTGAATAGCGTCTGCGTGAGCATCTTGAGCAGTGCTTCGCGCGGGATGCCGTTCTTCTCCGCCAGGACCGATGCTTCGGCCATCGTTTCGACGGCCGCGGTGAGCATGAAATTCCCGGCGAGTTTCACGACGTTGGCGCTGCCGACATTCTCCCCGAAATCGAAAACGCCCTGGCCCAACACATCGAGCACCGGTTTGACCCGCTGCTTGGGCGACTGCGGCCCCGATGTGCAGATCCAGAGCTTCCCCGTGCCCGCCGCTTCAGGGCGACCGAAGACGGGAGCGGCGACCACCGCCGCCCCGTGCCGCGCGAATTGCTCGGCGAGCTTTGCGTTGGTCGCGGGCGATACCGTGCTCATCGAAGCGTGCACGCCGCCCGGGCCTAGGGCTTTTGCCAATTCATCTGTGGCGACGCCTTCCAGCGCTTTGTCGTCCGCCAGCATGGTGATAACAATTCCGCCGGCCGTCGCCACCTCCGGCGGCGATTTCACGAGCGTCGCACCCTTCTCTACAAGCGGTTTGGCTTTCTCCGGGGAGCGGTTGTAGACGCGCAACGGGAAGCCCGCCGATTGGAGGCGCTGGGCCATGGGCAGGCCCATGTGTCCGAGACCGATAAAGCCGATGGGTTCTGGCATCGCTGCATTCAACGATAAGTCTCGGTCGTTCGCTACAGCAAAAATGCCTGCCTTATGGCCGGTCTGTCTACCGGGTTGAGCCGATTCCAGAATTGCAATTGCGGTTGATTGCTACGAACCGCTGGCGCCATTCCCTTGGCCGATGCATCATCGCAGGAGCAAGG
>JAQGHH010000179.1 GCA_028288945.1 Phycisphaerales bacterium | reverse complement strand
ATCACAATGGGTGTTCCCGGCGTCCGGCGAGTGGTGAACACAATATTGCCGCCGATTCAGCGTCAGCCATAACATCCACCAACTGCCCTCTGCCCTTGGTGCCCGCCCGTTCGTGTTTTACTTCTTCCCCGGCGCATTCCACTTCAAAATCTGCCCCGCCTCCAACAGTCGCTCCCGCAGCGCGGCGACATCTACGTCCTGCACGCTGCTCTTCTTCTCAAGCGCCATGTGCGCCGCCGACGCCGCGCTTTGGGCCAACAGCATGAACACCGGCTCCATCCGGATCGACCCGTACGCGATGTGGCTGGCCGAGAGACACACCGGGACCAGCAAATTCTCGCATTCCTCCTTCTTCGGCGTGATCGCGCGGTAGCTGATCGGGTACGGGGCGGCGGGGGCGACCTGCACATCCCCCTCATTCCGCACCACGCCGTTTTGCACGATGCGCTGGCAGTTGTGCGAATCCATGTTGTACGCCGCCAGGCCGATCGCATCGTCGGCGGTGGTCTTGTGCTCGCAGACGGATTGCGTCACCACGTACGGCCCGATCATCCGCCGGGCTTCGCGCACGTACATCTGGTGCGGCCAGCCGCCGGTGTCGGTGAATTCGTCCTTGCACAGGCCCCAGCTCCCCATTTCCTTGCGCACCTCCGCCGGCACTCGGTTGCTCGTGATGAGGTAGTGCAGGAAGCCCTGAATGTAATCGAGGTGCGCGTGCCAGCTCTTGGCGCGCAGCGCGGGGTCGCCGTCGGGGTAGTCCCAGTTCATCCCGATGAAATCGGTGGAGACGGGGCCGTTGTTGTTGATGTCGGTTTTGCCGTTGGGCACCCGGTCGATCTTCAGAAAATTTCCCAGGCCCGTCGGCTTCTTCGCGGCCTCCAACGCTTCAAAGTAGCGGCCGAGAATCTCATAGCGGCCGGGGTCGTACCCGGCGGGGGGGCCGATGGGGATTTGATTCGCCTTGTTCTGCGTGATGCAGAGACGGAAGTTGTACGTCTGGACGCGGGAGTCCGCGCCGCCGGGCTTGCCGCCGTCACCCTCTTGAATGAGCGGCAGCAGGCCGCTGGAGGGTTGGCCCGCCTTCATGTACGGATCGACGGGGACAATGAACTGGTGCTTGGGCGTTTGGGCGCGAATCCCGTTGAGGGATTCCCCATATTGCGCAGACGCCTCGCGGCCGACGGTGTAGCCGACCTTGGCGCGGGCCATCAGATCGCCTTCGTAGCCGGCGTCGATGTACATCGACGATTCCACGATCACGTGCTGGATCAATTTTTCATCCGCACCGGGGGCGTTGCGGTCGTCACTGGGAACGTGGGCCAGCTCGATTCTTCCGATGCGGCCGGAATTCTTCTCGACTTCGCCGATGCGGTGATTGAGCAGCACGCGGATCTTTTCGCCGCCGGCATTGGCCTCGGCGATGAGGTCCGCGAAGGTCTTCTCCGCGACATGTGGCTCAAACTTCCACGACTCGGGCTCGCCGTAGACTTTGCCGATCCGGCGGTAGAAGTCGCGCGAGATGCCGCCGATCGCGTCCTTGTTGCCGATGTCGGTCTGCCCGAGCCCGCCGCTGCTCATCCCGCCCAGATGCCGGCCCGGCTCGACGAGGATGACCGAGCGCCCGAGCTTCGCCGCGGCCACCGCCGCGATCACACCGGCGGACGTGCCGCCGTAGATGCAGATGTCGGATTTCATGCTTTTTGCGCCCTCGTTCCGGCTCCAATGCGATTATTCGGTATACCGCCATTCTCGCCGAAGCGCCGCTCCCTCTCCCCCGAGTACGAGGGAGAGGGGACCGGAGCAGCCGATCTTCACCAACCCCTTTACCTTCCCCGCCGCCCGCGGCCTGCCTTTTTCTGCGGCTGCGGCGTGCGGGCGATGCCCGTCGGCCGGCCGCCTTTGCGGCGCTGTTGATTTTGCGCGCCTCTCGCGTGCGTCTTCTGCTTTTGGCCCGGCTTGGGAGTAGGCGCTTGCGTCGATTCCCCGGTGGCGCCGCTGCGGGCACGGCCGATGACTTCCGAAATCGCCAGGTCCAACTCGCGGCGGGGGACGTCCACGCGCACCACGTACGTCTTTACCACGTCGCCGATGCCGATCTTCGCGCCGGTGCGCTCGCCGCGGATGACGCCGGCCTTCTCGTCTACCGTCCACCAGTCGTCCATCAGGTTCTCGTAGCGGATCAGGCCGTCGACCAGGTACGCCTGGATCTGCACGAACACGCCGAAGTTCGTGATGCCCGTCACGACGCCGCTGAATACTTCGCCGATCTTGTCCTTCAGCAGCTCGAGCAGCTTGATCTGCCGCAGCTCGCGCTCGGCGTCGGCGGCGCGGCGCTCGGTGAACGAGATGTGCCGCCCGACTTCGGTCAGCTCCTCAAAGCTCGGCACCTCTTCCAAATCGATCTTCACCTTCCTGCGCCCGCCCTTTGCGCCGTTGTGCGGCAAGCGTTCGCGGCTGGCGAAAAAGACGTCCAGCAGGCGGTGGACCGTGAGGTCGGCGTAACGCCGGATGGGTGACGTGAAGTGGCAGTAATGCTCGCTGGCCAGCGCGAAGTGGCCGACCGGCTCGGGGGAATATTCCGCCCGCGTCAGGCTCCGCAGCACGGCAAGATTCACCGCGAACGCCTCGGGCTTGCCCCGCACGTGTTGCAGTAGCGACTGGATCGCCTTGCGGTCCAGTTGCTTGGGGAGCTTGAACCCGCTGACCTGCACGAACGTGCGCAGCCGCTCGGTGTTGGGGATTTCGGGCTCGGGGTGTACGCGGCGCAGGAAGGGCAGGCCCATCGAATCCAGCAGCCGGGCCACCGCCTCATTCGCCTCGACCATGAACATCTCGATCAGCGTGTGCGTGAAGCTCGTGTCTTCGGGGACCGCGTCGATGACTTTCCCCTCTTCGTCGAGGATCAATTCCACCTCGGGCAAGTCGAGATTGATTTGCCCCTGGGCGATGCGGCGCTTCTGCAGCCGCTTGGCCAGGGTGTTCATCTGGTGCAAGAGCTCAACGACTTCTTCCGGGTATTCGGAAACGCTGCGCGGCCCTTCGGGGTGCGGGATGATTTCTGCGTTGTCGAGGATCGCCTGAGCTTCGCGGTAGCGCAGGCGCTTGGCGCTCTTGATGACGGTGTTGTGGAATTTGGTTCCGACGGGCTGCGCGTTTTCGTTGTAGGTGATAAAGCAGCTCTTGCACAGTCGCGGCACCCCCTCCTGCAGCGAGCAGACGCCGTTGCTGAGGATCTCCGGCAGCATCGGGATGACGAACCCGGGGAAGTAGCAGCTGTTGCCACGGGAGTGGGCTTCCTCGTCCAGCGCCGAGCCGGTGGGGACGAAGTGCGACACGTCCGCGATGTGCACGCCCAGTTCCCACCTGCCGTTTGGAAGGTGGCGCAGGCTGATGGCGTCGTCGTAGTCCTTGGCGTCGTCGGGGTCGATGGTGCAGATCAATTCGCCGGTGAGGTCGAGGCGGTGGCCGCGTTCGTGTTCGGGGTTGAACGCGTTGATCGCCTGCCGGGCTTCTTCCGCGACGGCTTCCGGGAACTTTTCGGGGAGGTTGAACTGGACGATGACCGAGCGGAGGTCGACGTCCTTCTCCCCGGCCTTGCCCAGCACTTCGGTGATGACGCCCTGCGCGCGGATGTTGTCTTCCGGATAGCTCGTGAGCTCGACGACGACCTTGGTGCCCGGCTTGATGTGCCGCGACGCGGCGTCGGGCGTGAGGATCGGCTGCGTGAAGGTGTTGCCGTCGGGAAGCACGGTCCATTCGTGGCCGGTGCGGACCAGCGAGCCGACGAATTTTTTCTGCGTCCGCTCGATGATCTCGGTGATGCGGCCACTGTACATGGCCTTGCCGTCCTTCTGCCCGCGGCTGGTGATCTTGGCGCGGACGATGTCGCCGGTGATCGCGCCGTTGTTCTGCCCTTCGGGGATGAACAAATCCTCGCGGCTGGTGGGGTCGGTGGGGACGACGA
>JAQGHH010000164.1 GCA_028288945.1 Phycisphaerales bacterium | reverse complement strand
TGGCTCAAGCAGCTCAACATGCTCATCGGCTACGCCTCCTTCTATAACCCCGTGCGGCTGCTCGGAGTGCTCCTGGGCAAAAAAACCAAAGTGTCGCACAAAGCCGCGGGCATGCAGGTCGTCGGGATGTTGGGGCTTGCTCAAACCATCCGTCGCACCTTTGTCTGGGCCGTGCGCCTGGCAATGGGCAAGGTCGAGCGCCTCACCCGCCCGCCATCCAGCGCGATCCCCATGCGAGCCGTAGACGGCACCAAAGCCAGCCACGGCACCTGCGATGCCCCCGTGACACCTGTGCGAAGATCGCGGGCCGTGAGTCTTCCCGTTGCCAGTTGAGCAGGCCGGTCCGAGCAAAGGTCCGTCCGACTCCCTCTCCCTCGTACTCGGGGGAGAGGGTTGGGGTGAGGGGCCGAACGTCGAGTTGCGCTTTCATTGCGAAATGGCGCAACTTCACGCTCCGCCCCTCACCCTATCCCTCTCCCCCGAGTACGAAGGAGAGGGGACAGGAGGAGCGCCGGCATGCCTTCCTCCTACTGGCTCCTAGCTTCTGGCTCGTTCCTATCTGCCTACCGCCCTCTGCCTACCGCCTACTGCTTCTTCAATTGCTCCCCTGAAGAAACTTCGTGATTTCGCGCGTCTCCTGGCCAGTCAGGTCGGCGCGTAAACGCATATGGGTCACGATGACATCCCACTGCTGCGCGGAGTATTGCGTCGGCGGCCGCGAATAGTGGCAGCGCGTGCAGTTTTCCGCCCAGAGCTGCGAACCGGTTTTTGCCGGCGGAGTGAAGATGCCCGCCAACGCGGGCCTGGTCGCCGGCCCTTCCTCTTTGCCCGCCGTGTCGCAGCCGATCATGGTCAGGCTCGTCGCCAGGGTGATGATGGCAATTACCCAATGCCCGGCTCGCAGCCGCCCCATTTGTGTTCTGACGTATTTCACCTTTCGCTCCGGTTCATGTCCGTGATGGTTCGCGTCCTACGTGTTCGCACTCCGGTTGTCACAGGCCGATTCCGAGTTGGATGAAGAACCCGTTCTGGCCGCTGCCGACTTCGACCCGGTCCCACTCGTAGGCGGCCTTCAGAACGGTCTGCGGGTTGAGCCAGTAATCGAGGCCCAGCGTGTAGCGCTGCTCGGAATTGCCGCCGGGGGCGGCGGTGGGCGTCTTCAGGAAATCCCATCGGCCGGCGAGCTCGAAGTTGCGGAGGATCGGGTTGTTCACCTTGGTCGGACGGTAGCAGAGCTGCACGTATCCGCCGTCGCGGTAGTTGTTGAAGGTGACCGGGCCGAAGCCCAGCGAGTGGTTCGCGTCGAACGTCGCCCGACTCACGTCGCTGAAAACCCATTCGGCCCGGAAATCGAGCGTCCCCGCGATCGCGTCCACCTCCGGCCGCCAGTTCACATCGAACGCCTGCAGCAACGCACGCACGCGCGGAAACCCGGACGGCTGCGCCTCGCCGGTGTAGATGGAATAGCCCAGTTCCATGTTGGGCACGGGAAGAAAGCCGAGGCGTCCGCCCACGGCTTTGTTGTTGTTGAGGTCGGAAAAGTTATCGAAGTTCAACGTGCCCGCCGCGGCGGGGTCCTTGACGATCAGGTTCGGGCCGTTGGTCACGTAGACGTCATAGGTGACCTTCGTGCCGCACAACGGAAACGCGCCGCGCGCGAAGAAGCCGACGGACGACCCGGGCGCGAGCGTCCCGCTGAACGCGAGCGGGTCATCGGGAAACTTGTTGATCCACGGCGGATCGAAGTGGTTGTGGTAAACGCCGAAGGGCGTCACGAACAATCCGCCGCCCACCGCCAGCCAATCGGTGACCAGGTACGACGCGTCCGCGATCGTGAGATCGATGCTCGTGGACGAATTGGCGTCCTGATCCGTGTTCAATCCCAGATCAACGGCGCCTTCAAATAGCAGGCGATCGGTCGGCTTGAAGAGCACCAACGGCGCGAGCCCGGCGAAGAAGGTGGAATTGTTGCGGCGCTGCGACACGAAACCGATCGACGCGTCGCCGGAGATGAGGAACGCCTCGGTTCCGGGGTGAATGCGGTCCACGTCCACGCGAAGCGCCCGCACCGTCTTGTCGATCTCGTCGAGGTCTTCCTGCGTTGCGACGGCGGGGGCGCCCTGGCCATTGTTTCCGGCGGAGGGCTGATGGGCCGCGCGCTCGCGCTTCATCTGCTCGAGCTCAGCCCGCATCTCGCGCTGCTCGGCCAGCAGCCGGTCATATTCTTCCCGCGTCACAGGCGCACGATTGTCCGCCCGGCCCTGCACGGCGGCGGGGGGACTTGCCGGACGATCCGCATCCTGTGCAAATGCGTAGGTCGGCCAGACGACCGCGGCGAGCGCCGCGACGTATGTCGCCCCTGGTATAGTGCGTCGTCGCGTGGCGTTCGCCTGCCGCATCAGTGGTAATCGACCCCAATCCATCGTTGGTCCTCGCTGGGGAATTTCTTAGGGTTCAATGCATCGCCTAATGAGGGCGCGAACACACCCGCCCCCTGCGACCGTGGTCGAGGGCTTACGCCTTGGCATTGGCCATCGGCGCGGAAGTCAAAATACAATGTTTTACGAAAACGCCTGCGGCATGCTGAATTTGCACGGTTTGGGGGATGTGCGCCGGCAGAATGCGAATCATCAGCGCGCTGTATCCTGATCGACGTGCGGAGCGATCGCCGCTAACGAGCAAAGTCAAACAGGTGCGTTCGCTCCGTCACTTTTCCGAGGAACAGGTCGCGGATGATCTCGGCGGCCAACAGACTGAAGGTGATCCCATTGCCGCCGTAACCCAGCGCGAAATAAGAGTGCGGAAATTGGGGCAGGGCCCCGATGTAGGGCAGCCCGTCCTTGGTCTGGGCGAAAGTTCCGGCCCACGCGCACGCCGCCTCGATCGGGATTTCGGGCATCAACTTCGAGAACCTTTCGCCGAGCACCTGTGCCTTAGTTTCCAGCAGGGCGTCGCGCTGGTGAACGTCGGCGGTATCGACGTCTTCACCGCCGACGATGGCCCGGCCGTCTTCCGTTGTCCGCATGTACAAATAGGGGCGCGCGGATTCCCAGATCAGGCAACGTTGCGGCCAGCCCGAAAAACTTGCCACCGGCTCACTCACCAAGGCGTACGTGCTGGCCAGACGGCACAGGCCCGGTGGGAGCATGCGCATTGCTTCGTAGCCGGTCGCAAAGACGACCTTTCTTGCCGTCACCTTGGGCCCGCCCGCGATGTCAAGCGTCAAGCCGTGGTCTCGGCCCGAATAGCCCGTTACGCGAGTGTCGACGAAAACCTCGAGCCCCCTTTTCACCGAGCACCGGACGAGCTGCAGCGTCAACTTGAACGGGTCCACCTCGAACGCACGCCGTGACCGGAGTGCGGCAGGCCGTTGAAAGCCGAACTCATCTCGCAATTTTTCGCCGCCCAAAAATTCGACGTCAATTCCCATCGAGCGGCGGGCTTCGCATTCGGCCCGAAGGCTCTCGATGTCACGCTCTTCCGACGCGAGATAAAGGCTCGGCCGCGCCCGCAAGCCGCAAGAATCGCCCAGTTCATCGACAAGCGGCTCGAACGCCAGCAGTGATTCCAAACTGGCGCGGTAAGCCTGCACCGCGCGGTCGGTCCCGATCTTCCGCGCGAGCTCGACGAGCGGCGTGTCAATCTCATACTGAAGAAGGCCGGTGCTTGCCGCGGTGCTCCCGTGGCCGATCCCATGCCGCTCGATCATGACCGCGTGAATGCCCGCGCGGACCAGGTGGTAGGCCGCCAGCGCGCCGGAGATTCCGCCCCCCAGGATCGCGACGTCGCATTGGATGTCTCGGTCGAGTCTCGGGAACTGCGGCTCCGGATCCGGATAAACCTGCGGCCAAAAAATGCAGCCGGATTTTAATTTCATGGCCGTGCCGCCATTGCCGCGCCGCCTGTGTTACGCCGAGGGCAGATCGTCCACCGCCGGCCCCATGACGACCTTGCCGGTCGGATCAAAGCGGCTGCCGTGACACGGGCAGTCCCAGCTTTTTTCGGCCGGGTTCCACTGGACGACGCATTGGAGGTGCGTGCAGATCGCCGAGTGGCGGTGAATCTTTCCGGCGGGGTCACGGTAGACGGCGAGCTTTTTCAGCCCGTCGCGCATCACGGCGCCGCAGTCGGGGGGAATGTCCTTGACGGATTTTACTTCGCCGCCGGTGAGCAGGTCTTTGTATTGCGCCAGCGCGTTGGCGTTCTCGGAGACGAACTCCTTGTTCATGATCTTGCGGGAGGGGTCGTACAGCTTTTCCCACGGGTTCTTTCGGCCCGCGATCAAGTCGGTGATCAGCAGGCCGGCGATCGTCCCGTGGGTGAGGCCCATGCCGCTGTCGCCCGTGGCGACGTAGACGTTTTCCCTGGCGGTCAGCGCCCGCCCGACGAACGCCAGCCCGTCCGCCGGCTCCTGCACCTGGCCGGACCACCGGAAGCGGATGCGCCCCATCATCGGGAATTTCTCGCGCGTCCAGGCTGCGAGCCGCGTAAACGGCGCGCCGTCTTCGGGGAACTGGCCGGTCTTATGGTCTTCTCCTCCCACCAGGAGCAGGTCCTTCTCCTTTTCGCGCAGGGGTTGCAATCGCACGTAGTGATACGGGTCGGCGTTGTCCCAGAAGAGCGCATCAGCCACCGACCCGCGCGGCACCGCCGCGCCGATCACATAGCTGCGGTACGAAGCCTGCTTCGTGTAAATGCCGAACCAATCGTTGATGGGCGAAGGGGTGTTGGTGGCCACGACGATGTGCTCCGCCGTCACCCGGACCCCGCCTTCCAACTGCGCCACCGCCCGCTTTTCCTTCTTCGGGTCCGCTCCTTGCACGTCACGGACGCGCTGGCCCGTATGGATTCGCCCGCCCCTCTTGGTGAAGGCGTCTGCCAAACCCACGAGGTAGCGGAGCGGATGAAACCGGGCCTGCCGACCGAAGCGAAGGCACGGCCCGCCGGCCAATCCGCCGGTCTTTTGCTTTTCGACATCCGCCACGCCCGCGCGTCGGGCCGCCGCCAGTTCGCGATCGAGCAAATCGGGAGGGTCCGACGGCCCGGGGCTCAAGAACCCGTCGAGCCGGGTGAAGTCGCACGATATCTTTTCCTCGTTGCAGATCCGCTCGATCGTATCGATCGCGGCGGCATGACTCTCATGAGCGAGCCGCGAGCGTTCCTTGCCGTGCAGTCGTTCGATCTCGAAGAATCGGTCGTCGATTGCGCTGGCCAGATGCGCGCTGGTCCTGCCCGTCTGCCCGCTCCCGATCGGCCCTTCATCGAGGACCACCACGGACAGACCTTCCGCCGCCAGAAGGTAAGCGGTCGTCAATCCGGCGATACCCGCCCCGACCACGCACACGTCAGCCTTGGTCGATTTCACCAGCGGCCGATACGTCGGAACGTCGATGCCTGTGTACCACGAAGATGTTTTTGCGCCGTCTGCACTTTTCACAAGCTCAACTGTAATCGCAATGGAAGCGGGCGGGAGCGCGAAAAGGCGACGTGCCGACTTACGCTGCCTTGTATCGTTCGCCGGAGATGACGAGAATGCCCGCGGGCTCGGGCACGCACGCGTCGCGGGCGGCCGGGCCGGGGGCCGATCATTTCTAGCGCGAGGCTGGCATGACCACAATCGAAGGGCCGAAAGTGACTGGGGAAGAGCCGCCGGCCCATCGGCCGTATGTGCCGGACGAGGAGACGATCCCGGAGTTCACCTGGGGCGCGGTCCTTCTGGGCTCGATCCTCGGCATCATTTTCGGGGCCTCGTCGCTGTATCTGGTGCTGAAGGTGGGGCTCACCGTCTCGGCGTCGATTCCGGTGGCGGTATTGTCGATCACGCTGTTCCGTGTTTTCTCGAAGGTGCTGGGGCTGCGCCGGGCGACGATTCTGGAAAACAACATCGTCCAGACCGCCGGGTCGGCGGGGGAGTCGATCGCCTTCGGCGTCGGCGTCACCATCCCCGCGCTGCTGCTCCTGGGCTTCGACATGGACGCGGTGCGGGTGATGACCGTCGGCGTGCTCGGCGGGCTGCTGGGCATCCTGATGATGATCCCGCTCCGTCGCGCCTTCATCGTCAAGCAGCATGGCTCGCTCAAGTACCCTGAAGGCACGGCGTGCGCGGATGTGCTGATCGTCGGAGAGCAGGGCGGATCGACCGCCAAGACCGTCTTCGCCGGGTTCGGGCTGGCGTTCCTTTATAAGTTCGCGATGCAGGGGATGGGGCTCTGGAAGGAGAGCGCGGACGTGCCGCTGTATAGCGCCGGCGGCAAAGGGCTCAAGGGCGCGGTGCTCGGCGGCGAAGTTTCGCCAGAGCTGCTGGGCGTGGGGTACATCATCGGCCCGCGGATCGCGTCGATCATGCTCGCCGGGGGCGTGCTGGCGTACCTCGTCATCGCGCCGATGATCGTCTTCTTCTCCGCCAACCAGAGCGGCCCGCTCGCCCCGTCCAAAAAACTGGTGCACGATCTGAGCATCAGCGGAATTCGCAACGAATACATTCTTTACATCGGCGCGGGCGCGGTGGCGGCGGGGGGCGTGATCAGCATGTGCCGGGCGCTGCCGCTGATCATCAGCTCCGCGGGCGCGGGCCTGCGCGACCTGCGCTCGACCGACCGTAAGGGCCCGGGCGCGGCCGCCCGTACGCGGCGCACCGAGCAGGATCTGCCGCTGAGTACCGTGCTGTTCGGCAGCATCGGCCTGGTGATCGCGCTCGCGGTCGCGCCGGGATTGGGCCTGGGCTTCAGCCTCGAAGGGATTGCCGGGGCGGCGCTGATCGTCTTCTTCGGGTTCCTGTTCGTCACCGTCTCGTCGCGGCTGACCGGGGAAATCGGCTCATCGTCCAACCCTATCTCAGGGATGACCGTCGCGACGCTGCTGTTCACCTGCCTGGTCTTCGTGCTGCTGGGCCGCACGCACAAGGGGGCGACGCTGACGGCCTTGACGGTTGCCGCGGTCGTCTGCATCGCGGCCTCCAACGGCGGCACGACGTC
>JAQGHH010000070.1 GCA_028288945.1 Phycisphaerales bacterium | reverse complement strand
GAAGTCGCAGCTTTTGGAAACGTCAAGCAGGATGTAGAGCGAGAGGTCTTCCTCTTCGAGAAACAGCTTGAGGAAAAGGCGCTCGAGGCGGGCGTAGATGTTCCAGTCGATGAAGCGGAGGTCGTCGCCCACGACGTAGTTGCGGAAGTCGGCGAACTCGACGCTCTGCCCGCGGCGCTTGGAGCGGCGTTCCCCCTTCATCTTCCCGGCGAGCAGCTTGCGCGACATGACGTCGAGCTGATCGAGCCGGGCCATGAACGACGGGTCGAGGAGGACGCCGGGTTTGGATTCGGGGGCTTGGATGGTCATGGCGTTAGCGCCAAGGCAGAAAGAATTATTGCCACAGAAGGGGACCGATGGACACAGATCATTGCAATGCAAAGACGGTTACATTTTGGGGTCCTTTCTTGGGCCTCGGAAGCGTTTTACTTCGACTCTCTTGCCGAAATTCAGGAGGAGGCAAATGGGCTTAACAGTGCACGAGAGATAGTTGATGCACTGCGCTGAAAAGGCATCGTCAAAAGCACGCACGGCTTTGTTCTCCACCATTACGTCGTGTTCCACCATCAGGTCGACGACGTACTCGCCTACAACGACTCCATCATACACGACACTTACCGGCACTTGTTGCGCAACAAAGAATTCGGCCTTTCGGAGCTCGTGAGCCAGGGCATTCTCGTACACGCGTTCTGCGAATCCCGGACCCAGAATATTGTGAATTTTAAACGCGACGCCGATGATTGCTTCCGTGATGCCGTTCAGTTTTTCTTCATCTGTGTCCATCCGTCCCCATCTGTGGCAATAGGTCTTTGTATTTGCTACCCGCTCAGCACTTCAATTTCCCCGCCGTGTTGTTTGCTGTTGATGATTTTGGCGACTTCCTCGGCCTGTTTGCGGGTGCGGCAGGCGATGGAGAATTCATCCTTGCCCTGCTTGCCGTTCCAGACCATGAACCTGCCGCCCAGGCCCATGGCGACTCTGACTTTGCCGACGTTTTTTGGGATCGTGTAGTTGGCCATGGCTTATCGGGTCGTGGGATGTCCTGTTGGGAAATCATACCGGGTCCGTGCGTGCTTGAACGCGACCTTCCCGGCGTTGAACTCGACCTCAACGCTCGCCCTGCCGACCTGCCAGCTCTTGCGCTTGTACGGCCCTTCAAACCCCGCCGGGTGGAGGTTGTTCTCGATCTTGTCAGGCTTTCCAAACATCGCGTCGACCTCGGCTTCGGGCATGCCGAATTTCACGTCAGCGAGGCGCTCGGTGAGGGCCTGCTCGGGAGTCACATTATAGAACACGCGGTAGGCGTACACGCCGGCGCCGGCGAACGCGGCGAGAACGACGGCAATAAGGAACACGCGAAAAGGACTGCCCAACGATTTCAGCATGAAGTCTCCGCCGAGCGAATCAATCGCTTCGGTCCTCGGCCTGTAAGCGTTACGTCACTTTTTGAACATCACTGCGGCCTCGATCCATTCTGAAACGGAAATGGCGAGCTCCATTGTTCCGCTCTCCACCGCCTTGGCTACTTCCCAACAGGAAATAGCGATGACGCCCAGCCCGTTGGGCCCGGCCGAAGAGATCGCTTGCTTCTGGGCTTCGGTGAGGCGTCCGCCGCCATCGACCCACCATCGCCAGATGTGAGTATCCAGCACAATCATCGCGTCGCTTCCCAATCTTCGGGGGGCACTGCGGGGCCGTACGGGTCATCGTCCCTGAGGATCGCGCCCCTCAGTTTCTGCCAAACCTCCTCACGTTGCGATAGTCGGGCCGGCTGGCCCGCGGCGGCATCGGTCAGCGCAATCGTTTCGTCATGCACGTAGTGAAGGTGCGCCACCTTGGGCGCATCCTGTGGCCGCCCGAAATAATCCGTCACGGCTTCGCGGACATTGTTGGCAAGTTCCTCGCGGGTTTCCGCGTGCGCGACGATCGAAGCGCCCACGGCCTTCGCGTGGTAACCGCCGTCCTCTTCTTCCACGATGAAAAGAATCTCCGTCATGCCGTGCCTCCGAAACCCAAGTCTACACCTTCCCCATCGCCAGTTCCGCCTCGATGGTGGTCGGGGTTTCCGTAACGACTATTTCCAGCACCATGTCGGTCGTGATGCCTTCGGCTTCGCCTTCGAAGTTGAGGATCACGCGGTGGCGCATGGCGGGCACGACCACTTCCTTGACGTCCTTGAACGCCACGTGGAAACGGCCGTCGAGAAGCGCCCGCACCTTGGCGGCGAGCGTGATGGCCTGGGCGGCGCGGGGGCTGGCGCCCACGCGCAGGAACTGGTTCACCATCGGGATCGCGAACATTCCCTGCGGGTGCGTGGCGAGCGTGCAGCGGATGGCGAAGTCCTGCACGTGCGGGGCGATCACAACCCGGCGGACGAGGTCCTGGTGGGCCATGATGCGCGGGCCGTCGATGACGGCTTTGATCTGCGGCTTGTGGCCGCTGGTGGTGCGGTCGAGGATCATGCGCAGCTCCTCGCGGCCGCTGTACTGGACGATGAGCTTGAAGAAAAAGCGGTCGAGCTGGGCTTCGGGCAGCGGGTAGGTGCCTTCCTGCTCGAGGGGGTTTTGCGTGGCCATGACGAAGAAGGGCTCTTCGAGCTTGCGGATCGAGCCGCCCGCCGTCACCTGCTTTTCCTGCATCGCTTCCAGCAGGGCGCTTTGGGTTTTGGGCGTGGCGCGGTTGATCTCGTCGGCCAGGACCATCTGCGAGAAGATCGGGCCGTGCATGAA
>JAQGHH010000067.1 GCA_028288945.1 Phycisphaerales bacterium | reverse complement strand
TTGTTGGGGGAAATGGCCGGGCGCGGGATTTGGTCGTCGAAAATTCGGAGCGTGCCGCGTGGGATCAGGTCTGTGGAATTGGTTTCAATGCTGCCGCGGACGTGGACGGGCATGTCGGCGGGCTTGGGCTGATCGTTCACGGCGACGATCAATGCGTGGGGCTTCAGCTTCGCCGTGAGTTCGGCCATTTCGGCTTCGGTCGCATTGATTGTCTTGCGTTGGTCCGCATCGAGATACGCAATGATCCCGGCGACCGTCGGCCACGGGTGATCGGCGTCTTTTGCGAAGCCGGCCAGCACTTCCGGGTGCAGTTTCTCTTCGGCGGCAAGCTTTTGGATTTTGGCGTCGTAGCCATCGTTGATGCGGTAGAGCCGGAATTTGTCGATACGGGGGAAGTTGCCTTCCTTGCGGTTGAGACGGAGGAAGTTCAGCCCCGCGCGCAGGTCGAAGGTGGCGAGGGTTTCCCATCGCTGATGTTGGAGATCCCAGCCGCCGGTGGAATTGTTCAGCGTTTCGTCGGCGACCGTAGCGCCGTTGGCTTGCAGCGAGACGGGGGATTTTTCGTCCGCCGTGTAGAGGGCTTCGAGCCGATACTGGCCGTCTTGCGGGACTTCGACGCGGTATTTCACCCATTGCTGGGTCGGGTTGAGCGTCTCGATGATCTGCACGACTTTTCCGCCACGGGCGAGCTCTGCAATGCGAAGGTTGTAGATGCCATCAAAATCCTCCGCCTCGAAGTTTTTCATGAACGCCAGAGGCGCTTTGGCCGCGGCGGCGCGGTAGCGGGCTTCATCGGCTTTCCATTTGGCCAGAAGCTCGGAATGAAATGTGGTGAGCTGCTTCCATTGCTCGGACTTTTTCGTGTCGATCTGTTCGCGGACGCGCTGGTTAGCCGCGACTTCGTCGGGCATGGCCAGTGGCCGCAAGAGACGGACGCGGCCGTCGCGCCAGTATTCGCTGAAATCGCCGACGATTCGCGTGCTGCCGAAAACTCCGGCCAGGGCGTAATAGTCGGCGGTGGGGATGGGGTCGAACTTGTGATCGTGGCAGCGGGCGCAGGAGACGGAGAGGCCGAGGAAGGCTTTGCTGGTGGCGTTGATCATGTCATCGACCATCTCCAGCCGCAGGCGGTTGGGGTCGGTGCACTGGTCGAACCAGGGGCCGATGGAGAGGAACGCCGGGGCGGCGATCTGGTCGTATTCCTGCTGGCGGTCTTGGCTGGGCGGGAGCAGGTCGCCGGCGAGTTGCTCGGTGATGAAGCGGTCGTAGGGCTTGTCTGTGTTGAAGGCGCGGACGACGTAATCGCGGTAGTGCGAATCGCCCGCGGTGTGCTTGACGCCGGGGAAAGTGACACGGCCGGGCGTGTAACGGGCGACGTCGAGCCAGTGGCGGCCCCACTTTTCGCCGTAATGGGGAGAGGCGAGCAGACGATCGACCTGCTTCTCATAGGCGTCCGGCGAGGCGTCGGCGAGGAACGCGCGCAGCTCCGCGGGCGTGGGCGGGAGGCCGGTGAGGTCGTAGGTGAGGCGACGGAATAGTGTGGCCTTGTCGGCTTCGGGGGCGGGGTGCAACCCCTTTGCTTCGAGGTGCGCGAGAACGAACGCGTCGATAGGATTGCGAACCCATTTCACGTCCTTCACGACCGGCACGTCCGGTTTTTGCACGGGGCGGAAAGACCAGAATTGTTTCCACTTTTGCCAGTCGTAGGGGGCGGGGGATTGCGCCGGGGTCGGCTGGGATTCCGCGCATACGGGGCGCAGAAATTGGCCTGCAAATAGCAATCCCAACGCAACGAGCGCGGCGACGCGGGAGAATGAGTTTTCCAATCTTGGCATCGAGATGCAACGAGTGCTGACGGCTTACCGTGGCACGGGTTTCCAACCCGTGCGAAGTGCGTCGAACGCCTTTGATTTTCCTATACACCGCGCACGGGTTGGAAACCCGTGCCACGACAGCGCCGCTCTCCAGACAAAACACGGGACTTTGACCCGACCGGTCCTGGACTCTGCGCGCGAAGGAAAAGGATCACAGGCCCCGGCTCTGCAACGCGCCGAGGGCCGCCGGTCAATCACTCATACTCTTACGTGTCGGCGGCGCTGTTGGATCAATCGATTGTTCGGCGGAGCCGAACCTACATCGCGGTTAACTTTCCCAATTCCTCCGCAGCCCGGTGGGCCACGGTGTCCCAGTCGCCGAAGGTCGGTTGGCGGAGCAGGCGGACGGTCGGGTACCAGGGCGAATCCTCGCGGGCGAGCATCCAGCGAAAATCGGGGTCGAACTGGATCATGGCCCAGACCGGGCGGGCGAGTGCGCCGCAAAGGTGGACGATCGCCGTGTCCACGGAAATCACGAGGTCGAGCGCACTGACGAGGCCGGCGGACGCGTCGAAATCGGTCAGCTCGGATCTCATGTCGATCAAATGCATTCCGGCAGGAAGCTCGCGCATTTGGTCGGCGGCGTCGCCCATCTGCAAGCTTAGAAAAGTGACGCCGGGGACTTGCGCAAGAGGCGCAAGACGCTCCAGGCGGACCGAGCGGTTGCGGTCATTGAGATGTGTCCGGCGACCGGCCCAGACGACGCCGACCTTTAAGCCTGAGAGGCCGGCCAATTTCGCGCGCCACCTTTCGATGGCGTACGGGTCGACGGTCAGATAGGGGACAGTTGCGGGTACCGTTTGCAACGTCGTCCCGAACGCCAGCGGCAGGCTGAGCATTGACACATGCAGATCGAACGCCGGGAGCGGCTGACCGGTTTGGATCACCTCAACCTGTGGCATCGACCTTCGCAGCAAAGACACCAGTTCGGCTTGCGCCTCGAGAACCACTTTCGCGCCGCGGTCCGCCAGCAGTGGCGCGTAGCGGGCGAATTGCAGCGTGTCGCCGAGGCCTTGCTCGGCGTGGATCAATACCGTTTTGCCCCTGATATCTTCGCCACGCCATTGCGGTTGTGAAAAAGGCCGGCGGAAGGATTGGCGCAGTTCCGGGTCGTGCCAGCGGGCTTCGTAGTCGGGCCAGCCGCGTTCGTAGTCGCCCATGAGGAGGCGGCCCCACGCGCGATACCAGACGAGCTTTGCTTCGCCGGGATGGATGCGCAGAGCGTGATCGAGAGCCAATAGGCCCTCGGCGGGTTTGCCCTGGCGGATCAATCCCCAGCCGAGCGCGAGTAGGCAGTCAACATGGTTCGGGTTGATCGCGACGCCTTGCCGGGCGGCGTCGACGGATTCGTTTACCTTTCCGCCTCGACGCAGGGCTTCGGCCAAGCCGGACCAGGCATTGGGGTCGCGCGGGCGCGCCTGGATGACCCGGCGAAATTCGGCTTCCGCTTCCTCGAACTTTCCAAGCTTGGTCAGCGCTTCGGCGAGAAGGTGGTGGATTTTCCAGTCGCTCGGGGCCAGCCGCAAGACTTTTCGATAGCACTCGATGGCGTTCGGCCAGATGCCCTGCTTGCGCCAAAGCTCGGCGAAATTGGCGGGGTAAGCGGGGGTCGCCGGGGCGAGCATCATCGCGCGGTTGAAGAGGGGAATGGCCTGCGCGTCGTCGCCGGTCTGGTGGAGGACGAGCGCGAGGAGATGGATGGCGTCCGGGTTGTTGCGGTCCTCGGCGACGATGGCACGGTAGATCGCCTTCGCTTCCTCCAGCCGCCCGGCTTGATGGTGGGCGATGGCGGCTTGCAGGGTCTGCCGGGACATGAAGGGGAAGGTAGTGCGTCAGGCACAGTGGGGCAAGGACTCGTTTATTGATACGCGGCCGTCCAACACAGCAGCCCCGGAGGGGCGTAAGAAGCGTGTGATCCCACGCACCTCGGGATCACACGTTTCTTCCGCCCCTCCGGGGCTGTGTGCTTATCGGTCACGTTCCCCACGGCTCGCGCCGTGGGTTAAGATTTTTCGCCCCTCCGGGGCTAAGGCACCTGGGAAGATGGGAACACCGCGAATCGTTGCAGAGCTATTTGGCAGCCGCAGCTTCGGACATCCGGCCTATGCCGAATTGGTCACCGGAGCTAACGGGCTTATCGCCGGCGAAGTCGATCTCCAGCAATTTTTCGCTTTGCACTTCGCCGCCGGCTTCGTCCTTTAACACCGCGATGATCTTGCGGGTTTTAGTGTCGATCACGTCGCCGGTGGAGGGGTAGGCGTAGCGGCCGTCGATGCTGAAGGTGATCCAGCCGGGCTGGTCATGCAATGGGATGCTGGCGGATTGCTTGGGCGGCATGACGGTGTTGTCGAAGACGTGCAGGCGGCTGTTGTGGGCGTCGGTAACCCAGACTTCCTTTTCATCGGGTGTCAGGCCGACGCCGTGGCTGGGGCAGCCGTGGCGCATGGTGGGGCCTTGGGAGAAACCTTCGACCTCGACGCGGCACAGCTTTTTGCCGGTCAGCACGTCGCCCATCTCGAAGCCGAGCAACTCGTTCACGCAGACGTAGACGACCGTCGAGCGGCCGTTCACCGTAAACGGGCGGATGGCCGCGGCGAAGGGGCCGACCGTTTTCTCCGCGGTGTGGGTCTTCGTGTCGGCGACCGTGAGCATCGGCGAACGCAGGCCGGCGAGGAAAGCGTGCTTGCCGTCGGGGCCGTACACCGTGTTATGAGCACCCGAATCGGTGACGATCTTCGCGATCTCGTCGCCATTCGTGGCATCGATCACGTGCCAGTATTTGCCTTCGAGGGTGGGCTCGTAGAGAAACTTTCCGTCAGGGGAAATCGACATGCGGTCGCAGCCGGAGTCGTAGGTTTTTGTCCAGAGGATCTTGTCGGTCGGCAGATCGACGCAGGTGAGATTCTTGGTGGTGCTGATGTAGAGCTTGGCGGTGACCGCGCTGGCGCAGACGCCTTTCACCGCTTCGGGGTGCACGTTGTCGCCCAGCGCGGGCACCGCGATGCGGCGGAGGAACCGGTGATTGTGATCGATGTCAAAGACGGCGATCCCGACGCCGCCGTAATGGACGTCGTTGCGGATGCCGGGGGTGGAGACGTAGAGCAGATGTCGCGTGGCGTCGCCTGCCGGCGGAGCGGTATCGGCGGAGGCCACGGCGCACACTGAGAGCAGGGCAAGGAGCGGATAGAAGGTTCGCATATACGCAATACCCGCGCAGGGGATCAATTGTGGACATGGATTCCGCGGCCTTGGCGCTCAAATTCCTTCCCAGCGCCGCTCAGAGCTTGATGGTCTTACCGGATTCCGCCGATTGGTAGATGGCTTGCATGATTCTTACGTCGCGGAGGCCTTCTTCGCCGGGGGTTTGGCTGGGGGTGTTGGTGAGGATGCACTGGGCGAAGGCGTCGATCTCGGCGGCGAACTGGTCGATGTCGGGGAGGTTGGGGGATTCCTCGGGCTGGCCGGGGCGTTGGATGCGGAATTTGACGCCGCGGTAGGAGAGGGCGGGGTCGAGGCTGGCGGAGCCTTTGGTGGTATGGGCGACGAAGCGGTTGAGGCCCGTGGCGTAGCTGGAGACGCAGCTTGCGAGTACGCCGCTGGGGAAGCGGAGCTGGAAGTTGCAGTGTTGCTCGACTTCCTTGAAGCGCGGGTCGTCGCGGTCGGCGAAGGTTTGGGCGACTACTTCGATGGGCTCTTCGCCGCTGAGGTAGCGGGCGGCCTGGAGGGCGTAGATGCCGATGTCCATGAGGCAGCCGCCGCCCGAGAGGGCTTTTTTCAAGCGCCATTGAGAGGGGTCGCCGATGGAGAAGCCAGCGCCGGCTTCGATGAGCTGGAGTTTGCCGGCTTCCTGGTCCTTGACGGCTTTAATGCAGGCGAGGGTGTTGGCCTCGTAGTGCAGTCGGTAGCCGATGGCGAGCTTGCGGCCGGCGTCCTTGCAGGCGTCGATCATCTGCTGGCATTCGGCGACGCTGACGGCCATGGGCTTCTCGCACTGCACGTGCTTGCCGGCACGGGCGGCGCGGATGGTGTACTCGGCGTGCATGCTGTTGGGCAGCACGACGTAGACGACGTCCACTTCGCGATTGTCCTTGATGGAATCGAAGTTCTGGTAGTTGTAGATGTTCTTGGGATTGATGCCGTACTTCTCGGCTTGTTGTTTTGCCTTGTCGGGGTGGCCGCTGACGAGGGCGACGGGGCGGGCGTGCTTGCATTGAACGATGCCGGGGAGGAGCTGGTTCATGCAGAGGCTGCCGAGCCCGACGAAGGCGTAGCCGAGCTTGCGGTCGCTCGCGGGCGGCGCGTCCGCGCCGAGGGATCTGGCGCCGAGTTGCGCGACAGTCCCGGCGGCGGCGAGAGCCGCCGCGGATTGAGCGATGAAGTTGCGGCGAGAAACGGAGCTTGCGCGGGCGGGAGGCGAGAGGGGGTTCATGGCATCTCCTTTTGGTTGGCGTGAATCATTCCGCAATTCGTTGATGGAGGCAAGAAGGAATTGTCGCACGCCGTCAGACGGAAGAGGAATGAACGCAGAGGCGCGGAGGCGCAGAGTTTAGGAGGGGAGAGAAATGCAGAGAGAATTCCTGGGTTCCCCCGAGACTTCAACGAGTTCAGTCGAGCCTTACGAGTGAGAGCAGAGAAAGCGCGTTCTGGAGTATCCCTTACAACAATTTCTGCATTTCTCTCCCCTCCTACCTCTGCGGCTCGGCGCCTCTGCGTTCATTCCTCCCCGCGATCAGCGGAGCACCAGGAAGGTGATGAACATCGTCAGCCAGACGCCGTCGAGGAAGTGCCAGTACATGGCGGCGTGGTGGACGGGCAGATAATGCTCGTGGTCGTAGTGGCCTTTGGTGGCTTTGGAGTTGGTAATTACGAGGGCGACGATGCCGCCGACGACGTGAAGGGCGTGGACGAGGACGAGGAAAAAGATGAAGCCGTAAAGGGGCATGCTGTTGGTCATGCTGGCGTGGTGCTGGGAGAGGAGTAGCGTCATCGATGGGGCTTGCACGAGGACGAAGGCCACGGCCAAAGCGAGGGTGATCATCAGCCAGCGGCGGAATTCGGGTTGATGCTCCCGGCGGAGGGACTTTTGGGCGAGGTGAATCGTGAAGCTGGCGGCGATGACCAGGGCGGTGCTGAGCCAGAGGGATTGCGGGACGTGAATCGTGCCGAGGGCGGGGCTCTTGGGGCCGTGGACGCGGATGAGGACATAGCCCAGCATCGCCGCGGCGAAGAGCATGAAGAGGGCGATGAGGAAGAGGATCATGCCGAACGTGCCGGTGCCGGTCGGAACATGATAGCCGGGCTTGAGCTGGCCGGGGCCGCCAGAGAGGGGGTCGGCGGGCATGGGTAACCTCGGGCGAGATCGGAAATCGAAAATCCCAGATCCCAAATCTGAGATCAGATTTCAGACTCGTTGCAAATGGTCGGACGCCGTACTTCTTTCGCTCAGCACTCAGCACCCGGCACTCAGCACTTCCTAGGGTCTAAGCACCATCCCCGGCGGGTTGTCGTTTTGCTTGTACTCTTTGGTGTCCATCACGGCGATGCCGATGAACAGAGCGACGAAGAACAGGGAGGCGATCAGGATGATGCCATTAAAGGGGGCGTCCCAGCGGAGGTGCATGAAGTACATCACGACCAGCCCGGCCTTGGCGACGGCAACGGCCAGGGCGAGCCAGACGTTCAGATCGCCCAGGTCAACGAGCGTGATGCCGACGGTCAGGCCGGTGAGCACGAGCAGCGCGCCGTAGACGCTCAAGAGCAGCAGGGGCGAGGTCACGTGGATGTGCGGCGTGCCGGGGCCGTGGCTATGGACGAGGTCGTGCTGGTCGTCGTCGGGCGCCTCGTACAAGGCGGCGGCGGGAGCATGCGTGGCGGCGTGGGATGCCATGATTTCCTCTTGAATTCCAGTCGCTATCAGTGAATCAAATACAACAGCGGGAACAGGAAGATCCAGATCAAATCGACCAAGTGCCAATAGAGGCCGACCAGATCGACCGGCGCGAAATAGGTTGGGCCGAATTCGCCTTCGGCTGAAGCGGTGCGACGGCGGGGCACCCAGACCATGATCCATAGCACGCAGAGCAGCACGCCGGCGAAGCCGACGATCATCAGCCAGGGGCTGTCGGTGATAAGGCCCAGGTAGGCCAGGAACAGGCAAGTGCTTCCCGGGATCATGGGGACGACCCACGGGATGCCGCGGGGGCCGACGGCGCGGATAAGAATCCAGGTGATGAGGCCCATGCCGATCACGACGTGGAGGCCGTGCAGGCCGGTCATGAAGAAGTAGACGCCGAAGAAGGTGTAGAGGCGCGATTTTTCCGAAGGGGCCAGGTCCGAAAGCTTCATTTCGCTTTCGTGCTGCTCGATCACCTTACGGGCGAGGCCGGGCGGGTCGGCGAAATTGGGCTTGATCTTGGCCTCATCCGCGGAACCGATGTTGCCGTCGGGGGGGACGAGGGCGAGGTTGGCCACCGCGCCGGCGGGAACGGCGGGCTGCTCACCGGACTTGGCCTCCGCACCGGCGGGCTTGGCTTCGGCACCTGCGGCTACCGCGGGAGCGGCGTGGGCGGAACCTTCCTTAGCGGTTTCAGCTTTCTTTTCAGCGCCTTCGGCTTCGCCGCCTCCCTCGTGGTGATGGGCTTTGGCGGGGTCGAATTGGTAGTTGAACTGATTGGCGGAGCCGATCCAGAGATCGTGCTCGAACTTGGCGCGGTATTCGATGGCCTTGATGCCCAGGAACCCGAACCCGCCGAGCAGGGTGAGGGCGAGCAGGATTTTCAGGGCGCGCTGCTGGCCGAGCTGCGAGCAACGGACGGCCCAGGCCATCGTCAGGCTGCTGGTGATGAGGACGACGGTGTTGATGCCGCCGAGCATGCGGTTGAGGAACTGGTGCGCGTATTGGAAGACGTCCGGGTGGTTATGGCGGTAGACGGCGTAGGCGCAGAACAGTCCGCCAAACATGAGCAGTTCGGTGCCCAGGAAGAGCCACATTCCGAGCTTGCCCGAGGCGACCTGCTGCTCGGGGGTGTCGAAGTGGTGGGCCAGATGCGGGTCATGATGATGACCGGCGTGTTCGTCGTGGTTTCCCGCGACGACGGCCTCTACTACGGGGTTGATTGCTGCGTTGCTCATTCGGGGTTCACCGTTTCATAACTTCCGTTGGCAGACACCTGGGCGTTCGCGGAGGAATGTTCGGCGGAGCCGAACCTACAAGAC
>JAQGHH010000061.1 GCA_028288945.1 Phycisphaerales bacterium | reverse complement strand
GGCCGTCCGTGGTTGGTTTGGAGGCGCGGGCGGCGGTGGGGGGGGCGACGGGCTGTCGCTCGCTTTGAAGCTGTGGCTGCGGCGGCTCGATGGGGGCGGGCGCTGGTTGCGCGGGAATTGGAGCGATAGTGGCGGCGGGCTGCCCGTTGCTCTGGCTGCCGCGTTGGTCGAGATACTTAAGGACGTCTTCCTTGAGCAGCCGGCCGTGGGGGCCGGTGCCGGGGATTTTTTTTGGGTCGAGGTTGTGCTCGACGAGCAGGGGGCGGACGGATGGATTGAGGTCTTCGAGGTCGCCGGACTTGGCCACCGGGGGGATGTTGGTCGTCTGGGTTTGTGCGGCAGTCGGCGCAGGCGGTGCACTGGTCGCGGGTGCGACGGCTGCTTTCGGGGGTGTTGGAGCGGGGGCGGCGGGCGTGGCCGAGGGCTTGGCGGATTCGTCGATCTGGGCGACCGATTCACCGACCTTCACCGTCTCTCCCGCCTTCTTGGTTTGCTTGAGGACGCCGGCCGCGGTTGCAGGCAGGTCCACGTTGGCCTTGTCGGTTTCGAGTTCCGCGACAGGCTCGTCGGCCTTCACGTAGTCGCCGTCATTTTTCAACCATCGAAGGAGCGTGGCCTGGCTGATGGAATCGCCGAGGTTGGGGATCGGTACGTTCGTTGCCATATAAATTCCGTCGCAAGAATGGGGCGGTGTTCCCGGGGGCCTTGGTTAACTGGTCTTTCGCACGGGTTCTCCCGGGGCGGCGACGGCGGGGGCTTTTTCGGCCGGCGGCTTGGCCTCCTTGGGCACCAGCTTAATTTCCTTCGCTTTCTTTTCCTCCGCGTCCCTGGCTTCCTTCGTTTCCTTGTGGGGGATTTCCAGGGCGTGGGTGACGAGCGCCTTTTCTTCTTCCTTGTGCGCTCTGCCCAGGCCGGTCGCGGGGCTTGCCGCCGCTTCGCGGCCGAAGTAATTCAGCACTGCAGGGTCGGGCAACAGCTCGCGGAGTTGGTCTTCCATGAATCGCCACGCGCCGCGGTTGCGCGGTTCGTCCTGCACCCAGGCGATCTCCCGCGCCTGCCGGTAACGGGCGAGGATCGCCTGAATTTCCTTCTTGGGGAAGGGGTAGAGCTGCTCAAAGCGCACCAGTGCGACGCCCTTGATGTTTTCCTTCTCGCGGGCCTCCGCAAGGGTATAGAAGACTTTGCCGCTGCAGAACAGGATGCGTTTGACGCTGTCCCGCTCCGGGGCCGTCGGGTCATCGAGGACGAGGTTGAAGGAGTTGTCCGTGAACTCTTCAACCTTCGAGAAGGAGGGCGCGAACCGCAGCAGATGCTTGGGCATCATCAGAATCAGCGGTTTGCGGAAAGTGCGGCGGATCTGCCGCCGGAGCAGATGGAAATATTGAGCCGGCGTGCTCGGCTGGCAGACCTGCATGTTGTCCGCGGCGCACAAGGCCAGGAAGCGGTCGAGGTAGGCGTAGGAGTGTTCCGGACCCATCCCTTCGTAGCCGTGGGGCAAGAGCATGACCAGGCCGTTCATCAGCCGCCATTTGCTCTCGGCGGCGGCGATGAACTGGTCGATGATCGCCTGCGCGCCGTTGACGAAGTCCCCGAACTGGGCTTCCCAAATCACGAGGTTGCGCGGGTCGGCGGAGCTGAAGCCGTACTCGAAGCCGAGCACCGCTTCTTCCGACAGCATCGAGTTGAGGATGGCGATCGGCGGCTCGCCTTCCTTGATGTTTGCCAGCGGGATGTATTGCTTGCCGGTGTGGTAGTCGTTGAGGACGGCGTGGCGGTGGCTGAACGTGCCGCGTTGCACGTCCTGGCCCACCAGGCGGACGGGCGTTCCTTCCAGGAGCAAGCTCCCGAGGGCCAGCATTTCTCCGCAACCCCAGTCGATCCCGCGGCCGTTTTTCACGACCGCCTCCTGGCGCTCGGTCAGCAATCTCTTGAGTTTCGGGTGTACCGTGAAGTCCGGCGGAACGCGGGTCGCCCCTTCTGCAATTTCGTTCAGCACGTTACGCGGCAGCGCGGTCTTGGCGTTCCAGTCGATTGCTGGTTGGAGATAGTTTTTCCAAAGCGGGTTGACGGCTGCGGTGCGCTGGCGGGGGCGGTATTCCTTGGCCAACTCGCGCGCCTTTTCCATCCGCTCGCGGGCGACCTTCCGCATTTCTTCAATGGCGGCGGGGGTGATCTTCCCTTGGGCCACCAATTTCTGGGCGTAGATTTCGGTCGTGCTGGGGTGCTTGGCGATCTGGCCGTACATGACCGGCTGGGTGAACGGCGCCTCGTCCTGTTCATTGTGCCCGCGACGGCGGTAACACCAGACGTCGAGCATCACATCGCATTTGAACTGCTCGCGGAACGCGGTCGCCAGTCGGGCGGCGTGAACGCAAGCTTCCGGGTCGTCTCCATTCACATGGAAGATCGGAGCCTGAATCATCTTTGCCACGTCCGTGGGATAGGGGGTAAAGCGACCCTGCTCGGGCGGCGTGGTGAAGCCGATCTGGTTGTTGATGATCAGATGGATCGTGCCGCCGGTGCGCCATCCGCGAAGCTCGGAGAGATTGAGCGTCTCGAAGACGATTCCCTGGCCCGTAAATGCGGCGTCGCCATGAACGAGCAGCGGGACGATGCGGTTTTGTTCTTTGTCGTTACGGTAGTTCTGCTTGGCTCGGACGATGCCTTCGACGACCGGATTGACGAGCTCGAGGTGGCTGGGGTTCGGGCTGAGGCTGATGTGGATCGAACGTTTCTTGGCCGGGCGGTCGTTGGCGTAGCCCAGATGGTATTTCACGTCACCGTCGCCGCTGCCGGCGGACGGGTCGGGGGCGATCGATTCTTCGAACTCACTGAAGATCACTTCATATGGCTTGTTCAGGACGTGGGCGAGCACATTCAGGCGGCCGCGATGGGCCATGCCCATACATATTTCCTCGATGCCCATGCCGGCGCCGTCGTCCACCACCGAGTTGAGCAGGGGGATGATCGCCTCGGCGCCTTCCAGGGAGAAAGTCTTCTTCCCCGTCCAGGCACGGAGGAGGAAATGCTCGAACTCCTCGGCGGCCACGAGCTGGAACAGGATCGCCCGGCTCTCCTCGGTGGAAAGCGTGGGCCTGTTGAGGATCGGCTCCATCCGCTCGGCCAGCCATTCACGTTGGGCCTTGTCGGCGATGGTCATGTACTCGACGCCGATGGTCCGGCAGTAGGTGGCCTGGAGCTTGGCGAGCAGATCGCGAAGGGTCCCGTCCGTTTCACCGTAGAAATCGGCCTTGCCCACCTTGAGGTCGAGGTCGGCTTCGCTCATGCCGAACTGCTGGAGGTCGAGGAGCGGATGGCTGGGTCGGCTGTGGCCGAGGGGATCGAGGTCGGCTACGAAATGGCCCAGCTCGCGGTAGGAGTGGACCAGGTTGTGCACGCCAATGGTAATGGGGGCCGCGCCGGAGCGAACGGGCGGGGTGCCTCGAGACCCCGCGTCCTCGAAGCCGGCGAAGTAAGCCTGCCACGTCTCGTCCAGAGACCGGGGGTCGCGAAGGTACTGGTCGTAAAGGCGGTCCACGTATTCCGCGTTGGCGCGGTTGAGGAAATCAAAGCGGTGCATCGAATTCGGCTCCCTCGACTTGGGCCCAAATGCCCGGGCGCGATTGCGGCGTAACGTTCGCCGCCGCTGCCACTTTTCTCAGCATAATTGTACGCTAACTCTAAGCCCATGGCCTGTCGATGCCAAGGGCTCGGAGCTTTTATAACGACACCTCTGCCCGCCAGTAGGGTAGGCTCCGGTTACGGCGTCCGGTCTGTCGGAACGCCGCGCATGCCGGGCCGCTGGGGTGACCGATTGGCCGGGCAACGCGGCCTGCTCGCTGTTACGAACGCGTGTGCCGAAAATCATTATCGACCGCTGCGTTCTTCGATAGCGAACGCAGCCGGGCCTGTAAAGGATGATCGGCGCAAGTCTAGGGGGCGGCTTCATCGTGAAATTGGTTGCTCAGCCCGCCGATATTTACGGGACGTTCGAGCAACCCCCACCGATGGTATCAGTGTTGCTGTGCTGGCAAGATACGGGGCTGACGGATGAGTGGGGGGCGGGGCGCCGAGTGAGCAATGCAAGTACGCAGTGCCCCCCCAGTGCGTCCCCTTCCAATCGCCCACACCAGGCCCGATCGTCGTGCCGCCAAGCGCCGGAACAGGTGTCGGCGGGATTGGGTGGAAGGCCGCCGGGTAGTGAGCCCGGCAATGCCTAGTACGTTGGCAAAGAAGCAAAGGAGTAGGGATGCAATCCGGCACTCGCAATCGAGGTTTCGCATCGATGGATCGCGAAAAGCAACGGCAGATCGCCCGGAAGGGTGGTAAGGCTGCTCATGAGAAGGGGACCGCCCACGAGTTCACCGCTGACGAAGCTCGCGCCGCGGGCCGCAAGGGGGGAGAGCGCGTGAGTTCCGACCGCGCCCACATGTCGCGGATCGGTCGCCTGGGGGGAAAGAGCTCGGCGGGCCGCCGGGCCTCGAAGAGCTCCCCGGAAGAAGGGACCGGAGGATCCGCCCCCGGCGCCCGTGGCGACCAGACGTCGGAAACGTCCGCCAATTCACCGGAAGGATCGGCCGGTGGAACGGGGGATGGCGGGGGCCGGAACGAGTAAGCAGAACGCCCGTGCTGCCACACTTTGCGCTACCTTGAGCCCATGCCGGCCATTCCGCGGCAGAGACTTGCAAGTTGGTCAGGCCAATTCGAAGGCCCTCGAACGATGGACGTTCGAGGGCCTTTTTGCCGGGCAATCTGGGCGACCTTGGACCGAGGATGTCCTGCCTTGAGGTTAACCCGGCCAAACGGAATACTGGACCGCGTGGCTTTGCGGGTGTGAGGCGGAATCGCTGTTTCTAAGCGTACCTTTGCCGCCAAAGGCGTTGAATCTTTGCGGCGATCGCCAAGGCGAGCAAACCACCGATCCCGCTGGTAGCGGCCGTGGGCAAAGGGATCAGCAAAGGCTCTGCACGGATTGCCGCGGGGGCCGGGGCGACTGCCGCGGCCGAAATGCCCTTGGTCTTCATCTCGACCACCAGGTCGTTGTAGTCCCAGCCGGTGTGGGCGGGTTTGTCTTCCCAGAAGGTGAGCCAAGTCTTGACCGCGCCGCCGGTGTCGGATTTCAGGCCAGTGATGGAGTA
>JAQGHH010000051.1 GCA_028288945.1 Phycisphaerales bacterium | reverse complement strand
GGGCTTATTGGGCGTAGAAGGGGGTAGCGCGGCGGGCATGATCGTTATATATTGCCCCGCCCGGTGGCCCGGCTGCCGGGGCCGCTTAATTGTCGGCATCGCGGTTTGATGGATCGGCGTTTGTCTGGCAAGATAGGATGGCCCGACGCCATCGCTTCAGGGAACCCGCTTCATGCTGCTGCAAACCAACAGTTACATCGTCCCCAAAGATAAACGTGTGCACCACGCGCGCCTCATGCGCCGCTTCCGCCAGACCATGCACCGCCTGGGGTGTGATCAGTTCGAGGCGTACGAGCAGGTCGCCGCCAATTGGAACAGCGCGGGCGAGTCGGGCCGGTTCGTGCAGATCATGCGTTTCCGTGACCGCCGGCATCAGCAGGCCGTGCAGATCGCCGAGCGCGAAGACGCCGGAGCCCAGCAGCTCATCGCCGAGTTCTGCAACCTCATCAATCTTCCCTACCAACACCAGCAGGGCTACTTCACCACCGGCTTCTACACCAGCGTCCCCGGCGTCGCGCCCGCCCCGATCGAAGAGTATTACGAAGACGAAGTCGTGGAAGAAGGCACGCTCGCCGAAGGCGAAGCCTCGGCCAACGAATCGAACGAACAGCACGCGGCCGAGGCCGGCGCAGCCGTCGCGACCGCTCACGAAGGCCCTGCCATCGCGGCCGAGTTTCAGCCGCCTGAGCCCGCATTCGGTCAAACACGTGCCGAAGGCAACATCCGCACGACGCGCGATGCGCAGGACATTCCCGATTCCTTGCCGGTTGAAACGCCGGAAACCGCCACCCCCATCGCGGGCGAGGCCGGCGCTGCCGACGACGAGCCGCTGGATGAAGTTGCGCTTGAGGGCGTCGGCGAGCTCGAGACAGGCGAGCAGGCGGACGACATGCTCGCGGCCGGCGAGTTAGACCTCGCAAGGGAACAGGAAGCCCCCGCAGTCGCATATGGCGCATCATCCGATGAGTTCGATGCACTGCTCGATTCCGAATTGAAGCCCGCCGACGACGAAGACAACGCCGCCACGATCGACCCGGAAGCCTCCGCAACCGGCGCGGAAGCTGAGCAGGATTTGGAAGCCATTGATTTCGACGCGCTTCCCACGGCCGAGGGGAGTCTCTCCGACGTGTCGGACGTGATCGCCGATCCTGAAAGCGAACTCGCCGTTTCTCACGATCCGTTGGAATCGGCGGAAATCACCGCCGCTGAAGAGGTGGATGCGGATATTGCCGAGGAGCCCATAGTCGCGGCCCAAGCTCTGCCCGGAACCGAAAACGTCACCGAAGATTCTGAGCAAGCCGCCGAAGACTCTGAGACGGTTGAACTTGAACTCGCGTCCCCCGAAATTGACGCCGACTTCGCCGAACTAACGATCGCCGTCCCCGCGGCGGAGGAGGACGTGGTCACCGTCGACGACGTCCTCGCCGCCCGCCACGATCACGAGCACGAAGAACCGGCCGCCGAGCCGGAGCCGTTGGAAGAAGAGGCCTTGGCGGAAGAGACCGCCGCGTCAGCCGAGGCAGAGGCTCATCCCGCCGACCCCACCCCGGCTGAGCCCGAGCAATCCGACGATCACCCCGTGATTCCCACCATCGGCGATGCCCACGACTCCTCAATGGCCGCCGGCGCGCCCTCCATGGACGCCGACTCGTCGTTCGATGCATTGCTCGCGGATGATCTTCGCCACTCCGACTCCTCCGACCCCGATTCAAAGGCCGGAACCAACGGCCACCCCGCTCCCGCCCAGGAACAAACGCTGACCGATGATGAGCTCTTCGAGATGTTCATCAAAGAACTCAACAAGGATCCCGCCCCCGACGCCAACACCCCGGCACGGTAATCGATTCGGCAGCCCCACAATCGAATTTTATACCCTTCATATGTGGGACGCGGCGGGCGCCTCAGATCCGGTCCCCTCTCCCTCGTACCCGGGGGAGAGGGATAGGGTGAGGGGCCGAACGTAGAGTTGCGATAAACTGGCAAGACCGGATTTGTAGCGTCTACGTCGAGGACCACAATTGCACACGCCGCCCGAAAAATAGTTCGCGGCGCGGACCCCGCAGAATGTGGAAGCGGCGCAACTTTCCGCCCGGCCCCTCACCCCTGCCCTCTCCCCCGAGTACGAGGGAGAGGGAGTGGCGTTTCCACCCAACGGTACCTCATTCCATTCGTGACCTCAGGCACAATTCGCCCGTTAGGCCCGCACTTCCTCAACCGTCCCATTGGAAAGAACATTCCCGCGCACTGCCCAGCCCGCATGACGCCGAGCCCGTCGGCGACTACCATACGGCCTGGAACCTTCCGCCTGGGCGCGGCGAATCATCGATCCGCTTTAAAAACCTTTTGGAGCCCCGCACGTGAACCAACGCACCCCGCTTCGGACGCTGCTTCCCGCAATCCTCCTCCTGCTCGCGGCAATCGCGCCCGCCCCGGCGCGGGCCGCCGATTCCGGCAAGATCGACTTCACCGAAGAAACCCTCCCCAACGGCCTGCGCGTCATCTACGCGCCGCTCCATCAGGCGCCGGTCGTCGAGCTGCA
>JAQGHH010000036.1 GCA_028288945.1 Phycisphaerales bacterium | reverse complement strand
ACTTGCTGGAGGGGCTCCCGTGCGTGCCGCTGGGGTTATTCACGCTTTACTATTTGCCGGACCGGCCGCGTGATGCGAAGTGGCTGACGCCCGAGGAACGGGAGTGGCTGGAAGAGCGGCTGCAGTCAGAGCCGCATAAGCCGCACGATGTGCAGGGGGCGTTTCAGGCCCTGCGCGACGGGCGGGTGTGGCTCCTATCGCTGCTCTACTTCTTACTGATCAGCGGGCTTTTCGGATTTATCTTCTGGGCGCCGGCCTTGATTACGGACCACGCGCACGGGCTCATGACCGCCATCCCCTACTGTGTCGGGGCGATTGCGATGGTCCTCATCGGCCGGCATTCAGACCGCACGGGCGAACGATATCGGCACGTCGCGGCCTGCGCGGCGGTGGCGGCCATCGGGATCGCGGCCACGGCGCTGTGCCCGAATCGGCCCATGGCCGTCATGACACTTTCGGTGGCTGCCGTCGGGATCTGGGGCTGCCTCGGGCCGTTCTGGGCGCTGCCGACGGCGTTCCTGCGCGGGCGCGGGGCTGCGGCGGGGATCGCGGTCGTCAACTCGGTCGGGTGTACCGCGGGGTTCTTTACGCCGATGGTCATCGGCTGGATCAAGCAGAACACGGGCGGGTTTGGCGGGCTTTACTTTGTCGCTGGGGCACTGGGCGCGGGGGCGGTGCTGGCGCTGTCACTCGCTCGAACCCTTCGGCGGTAGATCTCAAAGGTTGGCCCCGGGCGGACCACGTCGCGCGTGCTTGTGTACGGGAGATAAAAGGCGTCGTGCTGGTCGAAGCGTTCCGCCGGCACGTCGGCGGCGAAGCTGTCGAATCGCCGGACGAGCGTGTATTCGCGGTCCAGGCGCGCCTGCAGCCCGGGCGTCACGCTGATGTACGCCGCCAGCGGGTAGCGTGCGGCCACCACGTAATCGGGCGGGGACGCCGCGGGCAGCGCGGTCCACAGGTCCGCGAACGCCTCGGACCGCTCGTCGAACTGGAGCAGGTGGAATGCGGGGGGTGCATGACTGGCGACATAATCCCGGCGGGCACGGAGCTCTTCGTCGCTGATGCCGCGGTGCATCCGTCCGATCTGGGCATCGACCTGCGCGGGCACACTCCAAAGAGACGGCCGAACGTATACGTATCCGGAGAGCCCCACCGTCGCGCCGGAAGGGAGGTTCTCCTCGATCCACCGCCCCACCACCACGCGGCTGTCGGTTTGGCGGAGCATCGCATCGAACCGCACCAGCCGATACGCCGGGACGGCGAGAATCGCGACTGCCAGGCCGAACGCCACGCAGGCGTATGCCGCGCCGCGGCGTGAACGCGGGACGTCGGCCGCACGCCACTTATCCGCCAGGAACGCCGCGATGCCGTCCACCGCCAGTGCCGCTAGCACGCACAGCGGCGGCACCAGGGGAAGCGCGTAGCGCACGAAAACCGTATGGCTTTTCCCCACCCCCAGCCACCAGAAGAATGGGAATGCCAGGAGAACGAGCGCCGCTTTCGGCCGTCGCCGCAAGGCGATTGCGCTCCCCACTGCGGCTGCGGCAAGCATTGCCAATCCTAGGCCCTCCGGGAGCGAGAAAACCAGGTGGCGCACCCATCCCGCGCCCAACTCGAGATCGCCCCACGGCCCGCCGGTCATCTTTTCGCGAACTTCTAACTGGGAATCTCGCACGAACTGCTTCCAGTCCCAGAAAAGGTAGGGTGTGCCGACTAGGAACCCGGCGACCAATGCGAAGGCCGTGGCCAGCATCTCGCCGACCGGCGCGGGGGCGGCCAATGCGCCGGCGGCGACCGTGCCGCCGGGTTCCTTGCCAATCGCCGGCGAGGATGGGGCCTCCAGTCGTCGTAGCACGTAGGCAAGGCCGGTTGACGCAACCACGGCAATCGCATTGTACTTCGTCGAAGCCGCGAGACCGGCACAAAACGCGGACGCGAGGAACGAAGACGTCCGCCCGTCCTGATATCCCTTGAGCGCAAGGAGCAGCGCGAGCGTGGCAAAGAACGTCATTGGCACGTCGACCGTCCCGAAGTGTGACTCCCGGACGTGGAGGTAAGCGAGGGCGAGGAAAAGTGCCGAGAGTATTCCGACCCCGCGTCCGGCCATTCTCCGGCCGATCGCATAAACCGCCCAGACCGTCGCAACGCCGAGGCAGGCGGAAAGCGCGCGGTCAATCAGCAGCAGATTGGTGGGATCGACCGCGAATTCCCGGGTAAGGCCGGCGAATCCGCCCGGCCGGCCGGTCAGCCGCCCGGCGACGGAGTAGACCATGAGCGAGAAGGCGAGAAGCGATGGGTACAAGCTCGGATAATTGAAGAAATGCGGCGTGAAGTCCTTACCGCCAATTTGCAACGCCGCCTGCACGACGGTCGTTTCGTCGGGCCGCGCTTCCGAACAGGGCAAGCCGAATCGAATGCCTACTAGGCGGACGACGAGGGCAAGTACGAGTATGGCTGAAAGTGCCGCCGCCGCGAGTGTGCGCGGGTTGGTTTTGAGGTTTTCAAGGTCGGCTGACGAGCGGCCGGACCCTCGCGTGCTGTCCTGTTCTATAGCGCGACGAATGTTCACCTTACGACCTCCGCCTCGTAAAACATATGTTCACACCCTGTGACATCAACCTTCCTCGATCGAAAATGAGGGTTGTGTGAACCGCGATGTCGTTTGGGGGCGGGCGGCGGCCCATTTCGCCGAGAGTCATTGCGCCGTCCATCCGCCATCGACGACGAGCATGCTGCCCGTGGTATAGCTTGCGGCGTCACTGGCCAGATAGATCGCCGCGCCTTGGATTTCCTCGATCTTCCCCCACCGCTTGAGGGCCGTAGCACCGACGATGAACTTCTGTCCGTCTTCGGTGTCGGCGATGGGCCGGTTCATCTCCGTCAGGAACGGGCCGGGACAGAGGGCGTTGACATTGATGCCGTGGGGCGCGAGTTCCAGCGCCAGCGTCCGCGTCATCTGGACGACCGCCCCTTTGCTGGACGCGTAAGGCGTGCGGCCGGCAAGTCCCACAAGCCCAAGTGTGCTGGCGACATTGATGATCCGTCCCGATCCCGCGCGCTTCATGTGCGGGACGACCGCCCGGCAGCAGAGCCAAGTCCCCTGCACGTTCACCGTCATGACCTGCTGAAACTGTTCGAGGGTGAGCGATTCGATGGGGCCGCGGATGTTGATGCCGGCGCTGTTGATGAGGATGTCGAGCCGGCCGAAGACGCGGAGCGCCTCGGCGACCATGGCTTCAACTTCATCTTGTCGGGCTACGTCGGCGGCGAAGGCC
>JAQGHH010000020.1 GCA_028288945.1 Phycisphaerales bacterium | reverse complement strand
GCGGCGAACGCCACGTCCGGACGCTTGTCCGTCAGCAGCGGCGACAAGTACGGCAGCGCCGCCGGCCCGATCCCTTCCCAGCAATAACTGATATCGTCGAGCGGCGCGTTGGGCTTGCCCGCCTCCTCCACGAGTCTCTTTGCCCGGGCGGCCATCACCTCCGGGCTGGAGTCGGCGTACACGTGTGTCGCCAGCTTGGCGAAATGCTGCCAGTCGCCCCGGTAGCTGTGTGGCACGAAGAGTTCGATCATGCCCTCGTCTTGCGCTCGGGCGATCGTGGTATTCTGGAACCGCTCGATCAAACGCTGTTCGATCGCGCGGGCGACGCGCTTGTCGGGCTGACGGACGCGAAGGAGCAGCGGGCGGTCGAAGCTCGCGACGCCACCGTCCATGATGACGCCGCTGCGCAGGCTCCGCTGCATGGCACCGGCGGCGGGGGTGCGGGTCAGCGCGTACGCGGGGTTCACGAAGATGTACCCCTTCGCCTGCGCCAGGACGTTGACCTTGCCGTACGGGTCGGACGAATCCGCGCCGTTGACCTTGAGGTCGGCCAGGTAGAGCTCGCCCCCGGCCAGGCTCGTGGTGGTGTTCTTCGGCAGGCAGGAGACGACGACGTCGAACATCTGCCCCTTGCGCACGCCCGGCGGCAGCATGCCGACGACCTGCGTGATCGCCACGCGCTTGTCGGCAAAAATACGCTCGGGCGGGAGGTTCTCCCAACCCGGCGCCAGCCTGCTACCGAACCCGCGCTTGATCATCTCCTTGCGGATGTACTGCTTGACGATGGTGGGGGCGGTGGAGTCGCCCGTGTTGTCGAGGTTGACGACCAGCCCGAAGGCGGAGACTTCGAACGGGTCGGTGTTCCCGACGTCCACCTTCTCCCAGATGGTGCCGTGCATGAAATCGGGGACGTCCTTCTTGCCGACGTCTTCATAGCGGACGACAGGTTTGGGCTTGGGGGCTTCAGCGCAGCCCGCGAAGAATGAAAGACACGCCAGTCCGCCGCACAGCCACGTGCTGCGTCGGCGGAGGAGGAATCGCAGGGGTCGGTTCATGGGGTGAGCCTCCAGTGGTTATCGGACGGACGTTGCGTCTAGCTTGAAAAGGCAGCAAAAATACGCATGGCCGGCGGTGACGTTGCGCTGCAGGCGGGCGACACGAGAAAGATTTACCTCAAAGATTTACCTCGGGAGCGATCATCCACCCGCGGTTTCCTGGGTTTCCGTCGTCGCGGCCGTGGTTGCCGGCTCACTTCCCTTGGGACCTTTAGGCTTGCGGCCGCGCTTGGCGGGAGCGGGGGCCGCGCCGGCCGCATCGGCTTCATGTCCGTTGGAGCCCTGCGCTACCTTCCCCGGCTCAATGAACAGACGGCCCTGCCCCGGGACATCATACCGCTGGGCGTCGATGACGGCGCGGGCCTCGTCCACCAGCTCTTCCAGCGTTTTGAACTGCCGATAGACGCTGGCGAAGCGGACGTAAGCCACCTGATCCAACCGCCGCAGGCGGTCGATGACGAGCCCCCCGATGAGGGTGGAGGCGACTTCGCGGTCGAAGTTCGAGAACACTTCCTCCTCGACTTCCTCGCAGATCCGCAGCAGTTCCTCCTCGGGAACGGGGCGTTTGAAGCAGGCGCGCTCGAGGCCGGTTTGGATCTTGGCGCGGTCCCATGGAACGCGGCGGCCGTCCTTTTTCACGACCATCAGGCGGTTGGGTTGTTCGATGCGCTCGTAGGTGGTGAAGCGTTTCTCGCATTCCTTGCAGACGCGCCGCCGACGGATCGCCCGCCCGCCTTCGCAGGTGCGCGAGTCGATCACGTGGAGCATCTCTTTGTCGGCGTTGCAAAAGGGGCAGCGCATTGCCGATAAAAGTAACCGTTTTCGGTTGAGAACGCAAAGAAGTCAGTTGTCCGTCGTCAGTTGTCAGTTGTTTTCACAGAAACAGCCCGGCATCCACCTTGAACCGTCCCGCGAGCGCCTTCGCCTGGCTTTTGCTGATGGCCCGCTTGCCGTTGAAGATCATCGAAGCGGCGGACTGGCTTTCGATCACCCGCCCCAAGTCCGCAATGGACATCTCGTTGGCATCCATCAAGTGCTTGAGGGCGGAAAGCGGAGTCACAAGCTCCGTTAAGTTAAAATTCTGCGCGTCGTAGACCCCCACGAAAGTCGAGATGGCGTCGAGGTAATCCTGCTCGCCCTGGTCGAGGGTCTCTTCGTCCCGCACCGCCAACTGATTCATCACCGCGACCGCCGCGTCGTACTCCTGTGCGTCCCGGATGGGCCGCAGGGGGAAGAGACGGACCAGTTCAAAATAGCTGTCGGGCTCTTTGACACGGGGTTTTGATGTCACTCGGCTCATAATCGCTTCTTCCATGCGTCTTTCGAGTATTCCGCGTGGGTGAGGAAATCGAGGATGTACACTTTGGCCCGGTTGTAGTGGATCGCCGTGAGCAGGCGAAAGTCATTGCGTCGAATATTAAACACCGTCACCGTCTTACCACTACCGACCTTCACCGCATCCGCGCTCGGATAAGTTTCCCGAACGGCCTGAATCGAAGGCCATGTGGCGTGCCGCACGGTCTTCAGCCACACAGTGAGTTCAGACGTCGCCTTCGGGTGCCGTTCCGACGCCTGCCTGATCGCCTTCTGCGTAATTACGTGCACAATACATCACATTATGTGATACATCGGCATTGGAATCAAGCACCACTGACAAATCCTCCACCCTCCCGCTACACTCCCTCGCGCAATGGTCGAAAAATCGTTCCTCGTTCAGAAGTTCGCCAAGCTCACCCTTGGGATGTACACCGTCATCGGCTACAGCGTGGCCGGCGAAGAGACGGTTACGCAGATCCCCGAACTCAACGTCTGCTTTGATATCGGCAGAGCGCCGTATTTCGCGCTGACCAGCGACATTGTGTGCGTGACGCACGGGCATATGGATCACATCGCGGGGCTTCCTTACTACCTCTCGCAAAGGTACTTCCAGGGGATGAAGCCGGGGACGGTCCTGCTGCCCAGGGAGCTGGAAGCTCCGGTGGACGCGATGATCAAGAGCTGGCGGGGCATCGAGCGGCAGACCACGCCATACACGCTCGTGCCGATGTCCGCCGGGCAGATGTATGAGGTGCGGAAGGACTTCGCCATCCGCGCATTCGCGACGCATCATGGCGGCATCAGCCTCGGCTATTCGCTCGTCAGCGTCCGCGAGAAGCTCAGGCAGGAATTCATCGGCAAAACCGGGCCGGAACTGGTCGCACTGCGCAAGCAGGGGGTCGAAATTCAATATCGGCTGGAGGTTCCGCTCGTCGCGTTCCTGGGCGACACAACCGCCGGGGCCGTGTTCGATCATCCCGACGTGCAGAACGCCGAAATCCTGATCACCGAGACGACTTTCTTCGACCCGACCCACAAACAAAAAGCCAAGGCCGGCAAGCACCTCCACGTCGATGCGCTGGTCGAGCTGCTGCCCAAACTTAAGAACAAGTGGATCATCCTCTCGCACGTATCCCGCCGGACAGGCGTGCAGCGGGCCAAGCGCGTACTGACCAAAAAAATCGGCCCGGAGCGGATGAAAAACATACTGTTCCTGATGGACTTCGAAGGCGCTACGGACGCCGGCGACGTTGACGAAGCGGGCCCGCCGCCCAACGACTCGGCGGAGTAACCCATGCGAATTTACCTCGCCAGCCCACTGGGCTTCTCCGAAGCCGGCCGGGCGTTCAATGCGGGCACGCTTATTCCGCTGATCGAGCGCCTGGGCCATGAAGTGCTCGACCCTTGGCAACTGACCGACCCGGCGTCGATTGAATCCATTCGGCAAATGCCCTTCGGCGCGGATCGCAAGGAGGCATTTCGAAAGCTCAACGCCGAAATCGGCCGGGCGAACGCACAGGCGATCGACCGGTGCGATGCCGTGCTGGCGGTTCTGGACGGCGTAGACGTGGACAGCGGCACCGCCGCGGAAATCGGCTACGCTTGTGCCAAAGGGAAGCCGGTCGTTGGCTACCGCGGCGACTTCCGCCTCTCGGCGGACAACGAAGGCGCGATCGTCAACCTCCAGGTCGAATACTTCATCCGCGCCAGCGGCGGGATTATCGTGGAGGCGCTTGCGGACATTGGCGGTGCGCTGGAGTCTTTGAGGAGGAGTGAACCGCCAAGGCGCCAAGACTCCAGGGAAAAACGGGGAGGAATCGAACGCCGGGAGCACCCACAGCCGATCAATCTGGAAATGAACCCCTACTCCTCAATCATCATCACCGGCGGCAACGGTATGCTCGCCCATGCCTTCGTCCGTAATCTTGCCGCCCGGGGCCTTCGTGCCGTGACGCTTGACCGCACGGCGTGCGACATCGCGAGCGAATCCGACGTCCGCCGGCTCTTTGCCGGGCACCGGCCGACGTTGCTGCTCAACTGTGCCGCTCATACCAAGGTCGACCTCTGCGAAGAGCAGCAGGAACTGGCGGATGCGATCAACGGCCAAGGCGTGGGGCATCTGGCCCGCCTGGCCAAAGAGCACGGCACCTTCCTCGTCCAATTCAGCACCGACTTTGTCTTCGACGGCTCGGGCACCCGGCCCTATCGAACGGATGACCCGGTCCGCCCGCTCTCGGCCTACGGGCGGTCGAAATTGCTGGGCGAGCAACAGCTCCAGGCAAACGCCCCGGCAAAGTGGATCATCGCCCGCACGGCGTGGCTCTACGGGCGCAACGGCCCGTGCTTCCCACGAACAATGATCGAGCGCGGGAAGGCCGGCAGCCCGCTGCGCGTGGTGAACGACCAGATCGGCTCGCCGACGTATACCGAGGACCTCGCCGCCGCCACGCTCGATTTGATCGACCGCGACGCCACGGGCATCTGGCATCTGACCAACACCGGCTCCGTGAGTTGGTACGAGTTCGCCCGCGCCGCGCTGGAGGAATTCGGCGTCAGCGCGGATCTGGGCCCCACAACCACGGCCGACTGGCAAAAGCTCCGCCCCAAGTCGGCGATCCGCCCGGCTTATAGCGTGCTGGATGTCGAGCCATTTGCGAGGAAAACCGGCCGCGCGATGCGGCCCTGGCGCGAGGCGCTCCGAGATTACTACGCCGCCGTCGCCCGCGACGGATTTGCATGAGGCGGGGTCCTCGTTGTGGCGGTATCTTTGGTGGGGCAGACATTCTTGTCTGTCTCGGGTCGGGGAGTGGAGGCATTCTTGCCTCCCGAGCCGACCCGACGGTACTTGCGAATCCGCTCGGGGGGCAGGAATGCCCCCACTCGCGGACTCGCGACAGGCAAGAATGCCTGCCCCACCTGGAATCACAGACAAGAATGTGCGCCCCACCATTGGGAGGCCCGTTCGCCACAATCAAGCGCTCCATCCCTGAGACGTCGGGGTTTTAGTTTTCTTGTTCCGCAGTATGATGTGCGCGCAACGGGGCAACGGGAGCAGAAAAATGACCGAAACCGCCACAGAGGAATGGGGCTCCGAGCAATCGCACCCGCACGGGCAGGATTCGCAGCACGCCGTCGCCCACGCGCACGCGGCCGAAGACCTG
>JAQGHH010000531.1 GCA_028288945.1 Phycisphaerales bacterium | reverse complement strand
CCTTCTCGGCGTTCCCGTCGGATTATGGAAAGCTGCCGACCGTGTCGTTTGTGGTGCCCAACCTCTACAACGACATGCACAGCGACAACGTAAACAGGGCCGACCAATGGCTCCGGGACAAGATCTCCCCCTATGCCCGATGGGCAATGTCGCATAATAGTCTGCTGATCGTGATTTGGGACGAGGGGTTTGGGACGAGCAACCACATCCCCACACTTTTCTACGGTCCGATGGTCAAAGCGGGCAATTATGCCGAGCCGATTACGCAGGCTAACGTCCTGCGCACCCTGGAAGACATGTACGGCTTGGCGCCCACCGGGCGGAGCGTGTCGGCGACTGCCATTACCGACATCTTCGGCCCCGGCGGAGTCGCTGA
Organism: Phycisphaerales bacterium; assembly: GCA_028288945.1. Classification (GTDB taxonomy): domain Bacteria; phylum Planctomycetota; class Phycisphaerae; order Tepidisphaerales; family Tepidisphaeraceae; genus RYN-428. Next base: position 5,075 of record JAQGHH010000531.1, on the reverse strand, counting down.
CGTGGCCGCGGACGCCGCCGTAAACATCCAGCGCCAAGCCGCCGGCGGCCATGCGTCGATCAGCGGCGTGGTCTCTAGAACGGCAACCGCCGGCCTACTCTCTTCCAAGTCCGAGCGGCTTGCGGGCTGGTGGGTCTATCTCGATTCCAACAATGATGGCACGTTCGAGCCCGGCGAACCCTTCGCCCGGACCGACCGACACGGGCACTTTGCATTTCACAAACTGCGCCGGGGCATATACACCGTCCGAATCGTCCAGGAGGCCGGCTTTGCACCGGCAGCCTCGACACCTTTAGCCTTTCCCGTCGTTCTGCAGCGCATGCAACACGTTTCCGGCGTCCGGTTCAGCGAAACGGCAATCAGTTAGGTGTACGTGCGGGAACTCGCGCCATGGATGGCAAGGCCGCACGGATTTACATACAGCTGGCTAGGGAGAAGTGTGCGATTAGTCCATCCGCCACTGCTGCAGCGGCGGGCGCAGCGAAAAGAGCCCGCTGGCTCTTTGGACTACTTCGCGCGGAACCCGCCGGGAGGTGAGTTCGTTTGCGAAGGACGACAGCGCGAGCGGCAGCAGTTCCTCGAGCGCCGAGTCGAAGCCGAATTCATCGGTGTCGGGGGATTTGTCGCGGAGGCGCTCGACGAGGTCTTCGCGCTCGGGACGCCATTGTTTGACGTGGGCTTCGGCGGCGATGCGGACCAACCCGCCCCATTGGCCGAAATCGTCGGCGTCGCGCATGTCCGAGAAGTTGGCAAGCCAGAGCCGTACCCGTTGCGACCGGTACGCTTCCATCAATTCATCGACGATTTGTTCTACTCGGTCCACGGCGAAGCCTCCTTCCGGAGACGAAACATACACATCCCGCCTGTGCCTGATTGGTCAGGGGAGATATAGCGCGCCCGCATCCCGCGATCAATGGGCGAATGTGAATATTTACAAGAAAACTGTGTGCCACGTATTTAGAGCTGAAGTTTTCGACAGATATTTTCGCGGGCGTCGATTCTTTGGGGGGCTTGCCCGCTACGCGGGCGGACGGCATGCTGGGGAACTGTGATGGCGAAGTGGAAATTCTGGCGGAGAATGCGGCAAGACCTGCCCGACACGGGCGGTGCGCCGCCGCAAGGCAAAGTGCGCCGTCGAATTGGGGCGGCGGTGGTTCGGCTCTCGTGGACGTACCTCATCGTGCTTTTCGCCTTTTGGGGGGTGATGCACTGGGCGGGAGACCGGTGGTGGATGGGGACGCTGATCCTCTTTGGGCCGGTGTGGGTCACGACACTGCCGCTGGCGGTGCTGGTGCCGGCGGCGGTGATGGTGCGGCGGCGGTCATTGTGGGTGCTCGGGGCCGCGGCGTTTGTGGCTTTTTTCCTGGTGATGGGCGTTTGTGTGCCCTGGCAGACATGGCTGCCGGGCCGGGCGGCGGGGGCACACCTTCGGCTGTTGACGTGCAACATTCACGGAAATGCCGCGGGCGATGCCGCCCTGACGCATCTCATCATCGAAACGAAGCCCGATATCATCCTGCTTCAGGAATGGCCTTCGTACCGCCTGCCGCCAGCTCTGGGAGACGGACACTGGCACATTCGACATGACGGCGAGCTTTTCATCGCCAGCCGTTACCGGATCATTCTCGCCCATAATTTTTCGGACTTTGAGCGGAGCGGATCGGGTGGAGCGGCGGTGCGCTACGCCATTGACGGTCCCGGCGGCGCATTCAGCCTCTTCAACGTCCACCTCGCCTCGCCCCACGGCCCATTTGATTCTGTAATCATGGGCAAGCCCCAGGCGGATGAGGACCTACAGGAACATATCGCCACGCGCACGTTGCAATCGGAACTGCTAAACGAGGCCGCTTTGGGCGAAGGGGGCGCGGCGATCCTCGCCGGCGACTTCAACACCCCCGGCGAAGGCAGCATCTATCGCGCACATTGGACGCAGTTTACCGATGCTTTTTCGGTTGCCGGCCTGGGGGTGGGCCATACCTATTTTGGACAGGGGGCTGCGGTGCGCATTGACCATGTCTTCAGCGGCGAAGGCTGGCGCTGCGTGGACTGCCGGGTCGCGCCGAATGTCGGCTCGCCGCATCACCCGCTCATTGCCGACCTGGAGCGGGTTGGGCCGGGTACGGGGGGATGACCTCTCGTGGAAGTGGCTTCAGGACCCGCCGGGTGCCACAGGCAAGCGGTCGCTTTCCATAGCGCCCGTAGGACAGCAATTGTGTTGAATGCGCCTCCATACGGACGCTCATGCCTCGGCGGTGATCGTCGCGCGCATTTCGTGCGTCGCGCCCGCGGCAAGAGTGACGGCATTGTCCGACACGTTGGCCGACTCCACGCAGAGCATCTTGGGCCATTCGTCGTCGCCGAAGTCGCTCATCGATTTGGCTTTTGCGATCCAGGGGTTCCAAAGCACCGTCGCGCGCGACCCTTGCTTTTGGATAATCAGCCGCCGGCCCAGGCCCGGATCGGTAACCGTTACGGCGTCAGCGGTATCGAGATAGACGCGGTCGGTTTCCCCTTCGATCCTGATGCCCCCGGGCGGCTGGACCTTCCGGCGGGCGGCATCGACTTTGTCGAGGTACGCCTTCCCGTCCAACCCGACGATCTCAACGTTTCGCACGTCTGAAACCGCCAGATAGGTGTGAAGCGCCTCCTCAAACCGGAACGCCTCGCCCGAAACGTTCTGCACCTCCAGCGATAAATCGAGCGCGCGTCCGACCGTGATTGTGTAACGCATTCGGAAATCGTTGGGCCAGACCTTGCGCGTCTCGGCGGAAGATGCTAGTTCCATCGTGATGCTCACGGTGCCGTCCGGCACCTCGCGGACATCGGTCGGTCGCCAGTCGAGCACCCGCGCAAACCCGTGCGCCGGAGCGGCGGCGTCCCCCTCCTTTGCACCGAACCACGGGAAAATCACCGGCACGCCGCCACGAATGGCCTTGCCCTTTGCAAAATGGCTCTTGCCGCTGAGGAACAGAACGGGTTTTGCGCCCGCGGGCTGAAAATGGGTCACGTGCGCGCCGTGCGGATAGACGTGCGCTTCGCCCTCGCGCGCCTTGATCGTGAATCGTATCAGCCCGCCCGCTCTGGCCTCGATCGTAACGATGCCGGGGATGGCGAACCTTTGAAGGTCTTGCAGGTCGCTCATGCGGATCTCCGGTGAATCATCCAGGAAGCGTCACACGCTCTTGGTCTGCTCGGTCCCCGCGGTCGTCAGTTGCTGGGCCATCGTGTGCGAATAGGCGGTGCCGCGCCACTCGACTTTTTTCGTCACGCACATGCGCAGCGCCCGCAGCAGGATCAGAAAAACCATCGGCCCCGCGACCGGGAACATCAGCGCGTTGCGACGCGGGTTGCCGCTCCACAGATAGACGATGCCCAGCAGCCACGTCATGATCGCCAGGTGGACGAGCCCCCCGGCCAGCCATGCCGCTCCGCCCCAGCCCCCGAGCGATGTTGCGGCAGGATGAACCGTGCGCCACAGGCCCCACGCGATGGCCGCGTACGCGCTGAAGCAGCAGAAGACCAGTGCGAACATCGCCGACAGCACCGTCCACGGACTGCCGACGCGGGCGGAGTAATAGATCCGGCTCCACCCGCGGAAGATCGCCCCCAGGCTGCTGTACATGCGCACGGAGCAAAATTGATTTCCCCACGAGACGCGCGGGCGCAGGTCGGCGACCTTCATGAGCCGGGCGATCTCGACGTCTTCGCAGTAACGGTCGCGCACGGTCTGGTGCCCGCCGATCGCGTCATAGCCCGAGCGGCTCATGAGCATGAACTGCCCGTTGGCGAAGGCGATCCGTTTGATCTGACTGTTGTTGTTGAAGGCGATGAGGTACATCGTCGAGGCCGTTCCCGCGGCCAGGGGCACCAGAAGACTTTCCCAAACCGTGTGGCTTTCCAGTCGCGGCAGAAGGCTCAACAGATCAAATTCCTTGCGCAGCACGACCGACATCGCAACCGTCAGCGCGTCTTTCTCCAGGATGACATCGCTGTCAACGAACAGCAGCCAGTCGCCGGTCGCCATCTGCTGGCCGGTCCACAGCGCGTTGTTCTTCCCCGTCCATCCCGGCTCGGGGGGCTGCGTGATGTGCACCACGCGCAGCCGGGGGTCGATCGCGGCTACCCTATCCATTACAGCACCGGTTTCATCGGTGCTGCGGTCGTCGATCGCGATCAGCTCGAAGTCGGGGTAGTCCTGGGCGAGTGCGGATTCAAGGCAGGCGCGGATCCGCGCGCCTTCGTCCTTGGCCGGGATGAGGATGCTCACCCGCGGCGGGCGGCCCTTAATCGGGTGGGGCGGGCGGTCCATGAGCGACATCCGCCGACGTCCGGCGAACATCCCCACGCCATAAAAAGCCCACAATTCCGGCCCGAGCGCTAGGTAAGCAAGAAAGAGAATGAGTTCGAGAGAGAAATGCATGAGGTCGACGGCAAGAAGAATTAGCCGCTGGCGCGGGTCGCGTCAACTCGCCTGCAAGAATCTCCAAACCACCGTTGCCGGAACCGGCGCGGCGCGCGTAACCTACGGATGGTACGGCGATGGAAGGCAACCTCGACATCCTCCAGGACATTTGCACCGAAAAACGGGGTATTAATTGCGAAGTGCTCGAAGCGGTGGTCGTGCTCGCCATCGAGATCGCGCGCGAAGGCCGTGAGGGCCGCAAGATCGGCTCGCTGTTTATTGTCGGCGATACGGACGAGGTCCTCCGGCATTCCAAGGAGCTGATCCTCGATCCCCTCGCCGGCCACCCTGATTCGATAAAGCTCGTGACCAGCCACGACATGCGCGAGACGGTGAAGGAACTGGCTCAGCTCGACGGCGCGTTCATCGTTTCCAACGAAGGGGTGGTGGTGTCCGCCTGCCGGTTCATCGACGCCAGCGGCGAAGGCGTGCGTCTGCCGCTGGGGCTCGGCAGCCGCCACATGGCTGCGGCGTCGATCACCAAATGCACGCGGGCCGTCGGCGTGGTCGTGTCGGAGACGTCGATCGTCCGCATCTTCGATGACGGCGAATTAATCTCGGAAATCCTCCCCGAGCTGTACATGTTCAGCCGCTACAGCCTGCACCTCTCCGG
>JAQGHH010000523.1 GCA_028288945.1 Phycisphaerales bacterium | reverse complement strand
AAACGCTGATCGCCAGCGACGAACAGGCCCGATTCGTCGAGCTCGCCCCCGGCCGCACCCTGGCCGGCCTCGCCAAGCGCATCAACCGGCGACTGCCCATCGAAAGCGTAGGAACGTGGGAAACGCTGAAGGCGGAACGGTAGAGAAGAAACGCTGAAGTCGGAACGCTGAACGCTGAACAGAGGGCAAAGTCACCGGCGTCCGTCCCCGTTCAGCATTCAGAGTTCATCATTCAGCGTTTCCTCCCCCAACGGAGTTGGCCATATGACGGAAAAACGTGTAGCGATCGTGACGGGCGGCTCTCGCGGGATCGGGGCGGCCATTGTCCGCCGACTGGCGAAGGACGGCTTGCACGTCGTCGCGGTCGCCCGCAATCTCGAGAAGCTCGAGCAAGTCTGCGGCGAAGTTGCCGCGGAAGGGGGCTCCGCCGAGCCGGTTTCCTGCGACATCTCCGACGCCAAGGCCTGGGCCGCGGCCCTCGAGCAGATCGGCGACAAGCACGGCCGCATTGACGTGCTGGTGAATAACGCCGGCATCACCCGCGACGACCTGATCCTCCGCATGGAGGATGAGGCGTTTGATGAAGTGATCGCCACAAACCTCAAGAGCGCGTTCGTCTCGATCCGCTCCGCAGCGCGGATGATCATGCGTTCCAAGACGGGCCGGATCATCAACATCAGCAGTGTGGCGGGCGTGGCGGGCAACGCGGGGCAGGCCAATTACGCCGCCAGCAAGGCCGGGCTTATCGGTCTTTCCAAGAGCGTGGCACGCGAATTGTCGCGCAAGGGCGTGACGTGCAACGTGATCGCGCCCGGCTTCATCACGACGGACATGACGCAGGTGCTGCCCGACGAGCTGAAGGAAACCGTCAAGAACAACATCCCCCTCCGGCGCTTCGGCGAAGCGGGCGAGATCGCCGCCGCCGTCGCGTTCTTCGCCAGCCCGGACGCCGCGTACATCACCGGCCAGGTGCTCTGCGTGGACGGGGGGATGGTGATGTGAGGGAAGGAAGTTGCCAGTTGTCAGTTGCCAGAGAAGGAAGGGGAGAAAAAGGCTTTCCGTGCAAATGCGTTTTTATTACTTCTGCTTCCTTCTCTGTGAACTGACAACTGACAACTGACAACTGGCAACCGGCAACTTCCTCCCCCCGTTTGCAAATGAGAAGGCTACCGCTATAGTTTTCCCACCCTCGGGCCGCGCGGTCTGAGGTGACGGATTGGATCAGGGCAGGTGGAAAGAACATGGAAGACATCGAGCAGAAGGTCATCGAGATCGTCAGTGAGCAGATGGGTGTGGACAAGAGCGAGATCACGCGCGAAACCCACTTCATCAACGACCTGAACGCCGACTCGCTGGACACCGTAGAGCTTGTCATGGAGTTCGAGGACGAGTTCGAGCTGTCGATCCCCGACGAAGAGGCCGAAAAGATCCAGACCGTCGGCCAGGCGATCGACTACATCAAGGAACACTCCGGCAAGTAGCCGCAGTCGTATCATCGGGCGAGCGGCCCGGGCCGGAGGGGTCGCCCCGACGGCCCGGGGACGCTTCCCGTGGGCTCCCGGAGGTCGAGGTCAATGGCCAGGCGTCGTGTCGTTATCACCGGTTTGGGGGTCGTTACGTCGCTGGGCGAATCCCACGACGAAATGTGGGACAAGCTCTGCGCGGGCGAGAGCGGCGTCACCGTCATCCGCCGGTGGAACACCGATAAATATCCCGTCAAAATCGGCGGCGAGTGCCTGAACTTCGACCTGGCCAAGTACGCCCAGGAAGCCACCAAGTACACGGACGAGCGCCTACAGCCCCGCCGGATCGACCGCTTCGGGCAGTTCGGCCTCGCCGCGTCGATGTCCGCCGTCAGTGACGCCGGCCTCGACTTCGACAAGGAAGACCGCACGCGTTGCGGCGTCATCATCGGCACGGGCATCGGGGGCATTGAAACCATCGAAGAGCAGTACAAGATCCTCATCGACCGCGGCGTCAGCCGGGTCAGCCCGTTCACCGTCCCCCGCTTGATGCCCAACGCCGCCAGCGGGAACGTCTCCATCCTCTTCCGCCTGAACGGCCCCAACACCGCGGTCTCCACCGCCTGCGCCACCGGCTCCAACGCCATAGGCGACGCCGCCCGGCTGGTGCAGCACGACCTGGCCGAGATCATGATCGCCGGCGGCTCCGAGGCCGCCCTGTGCGAACTGGGCATGGCGACGTTCTGTGCCGCCCGCGCCCTCTCCACCCGCAACGCCGAGCCCACCCGCGCCAGCCGCCCGTGGGACAAAGGCCGCGACGGCTTCGTCATGGCCGAAGGTGCCGGCGTGGTCATCCTCGAAGAATACGAACACGCGAAGAAGCGCGGCGCACGCATCTACGCCGAGTTGGTCGGCTACGGCATGAGTGGCGACGGCTACCACATCACCGCCCCCGACGAGCAGGGCCGCGGCGCGTCCGCCGCCATGAACCTGGCCCTGAAAGACGCCGGCGTATCGCCCGAAGTCGTCGATTATGTCAACGCCCACGGCACCAGCACCCCGCTAGGCGATCTGGCCGAAACCAAGGCCGTGAAATCCTCCTTCGGCGACCACGCCCGCAAACT
>JAQGHH010000645.1 GCA_028288945.1 Phycisphaerales bacterium | reverse complement strand
TGCAGGGATTATCCTTCGTGCGGGCGGCGGGCGCGGAATTCAGCGGGGCGCGCGGCGGGATCGGCGAAACGCGCGGCGCGGCCGAGGGGGATTTGGAATCGGCCAGCCCGTTGGGCGACTTTCGGCTCATGCGCGAGATCGGCCGCGGGGGGATGGGCGTTGTCTACGAAGCGGTGCAGCTTTCGCTCGGCCGGCGGGTGGCGGTGAAGGTGCTGCCTTTCGCGGCCGCCCTCGACTCGCGGCACCTTCAACGGTTCAAGAACGAAGCGCAAGCCGCGGCCCAGCTCCATCACACCAACATCGTTCCCGTCTACGCCGTGGGGTGCGAGCGGTCGGTGCATTTTTATGCGATGCAGTTGATCGACGGCCAAAGTTTGTCGGACGTCATCCGCGGCCTGCGGGCGGCGGGGGGCCACACCACGCGGGCGCTACTCGGGAATGGCGACCATGACGATGCGCTCGACGCTACCGCATCCGTTCCTCGACGGCCGTCGGAGCGCGGGAGCGCATCGACTGCGGTCAACAGCGACAACTTCGGCCCCACACCGACGCGCCCGCCGCACGCGCGGATGGCGCAGCCTGTCGATAACCTGACGACGCTCCGATCGAACAAGCCTTCAAACTATTACCGTGCCGTTGCCCGCCTGGGCCTTCAGGCGGCGGAGGCGCTGGATTACGCGCACCAAATGGGCGTCGTGCATCGCGACATCAAGCCCGCGAACCTGCTGCTGGACGTACGCGGCAATCTTTGGGTCACGGACTTCGGCCTCGCCCAATTTTATCTCGACAGCGGCTTGACACAGACCGGCGACATGGTCGGCACTTACCGCTACATGAGCCCCGAACAAGCCTCCGGCAGGGCGGTCGTGCTCGATCAGCGGACCGACATCTATTCGCTGGGCATTACGTTGTACGAGCTGCTGACGCTCGAGCGGGCGCTGCAAGGCGAGACGCGCGAGCAGTTGCTGCGGGAGTTGGAATCGGTGGACCCGCGCCCGCCGAGGGCGATTGACAAGGCCATCCCACCGGAATTGCAGACGATCCTGTCGAAGGCGGCGGCGAAAGAACCCGGCGACCGCTACCCGACGGCCCGCGCATTGGCGGATGACCTGGGCCGGTTCCTGCGCGATGAGCCGATCCGCGCTCGGCCGCCATCGGTTTTGGACAAGGCGGTGAAATGGACTCGCCGGCATCGGCCGCTGGCAATTTCGGCCCTGGTGATGCTTTTCATCACGGCCGTCGGATTACTGGCCAGCACGCTGCTGATCGCCCGCGCACAAAGCAAGACTGCCGCGGCGTATGTGGCGGAGCGGAACAAGGCCACGGAGGCCAACATTCAGCGTGCCCGCGCCGACAAACGCTACAAGCAGGCGCGCGACGAGCTGGATTTCGTAACACGCGTCGCGGCAGAAGAAATGGCAAATAAGCCGGAGTTCGGCCAGGTCCGGCGCGAGTTGCTTGAAGCGGCGCTCGTCTATTATCAGAGCTTCCTCGAAGAGCGAAAGGACGACCCGACCATCGGTGACGACCTCGTCGCCGCACGCTCGAAAGTGTCGAGCCTCTTAATGGAATTGGCGGCGACGGACGAGTATTTCCGCGTGAACTTCCGCACGATGCTCCTGTCGCAGCCATCGGTTCGCGACGAATTGGATCTCTCCGCCGAGCAGATTCAGAAAGTTCAGACATTGAGTGCCGATCCATGGCAATGGATGTCTCGACTGGGGGGCATGCGCGATTTGAGTTCCGAGCAAAAGCGGGCGCAGCTCTCGGCCATGGCCAAAAACGTCGATGAGGACCTGAACAAAATCCTTTCGCCCGAGCAGGCGAGGCGTCTGAGCGAAATCGACTGGCAGCTGCAAGGCCCCAGGGCGTTTAGTGACGCGGCGATCGTTGATGCCCTGGCGCTGACGCGGGAGCAAAAGGATGCGATTCGGGCGATCCAGTCGAAATGGGACGAAAGGCGCCACGGCCCGGGCCTCGGTCCCTCCCCGGGCTCGCGCGAGACTGTGCAACGAGACGAAGTCATGGGGCAGATCCTCGCGCTGCTTACGCCGCGGCAATTGGCGATTTGGAAGCCGAAGACGGGGGAAAAATTCAACGGCGTTATGATCTGGCGTGACCACGATCACGGGCCGGGCGGTCACGGCGGCGGCCCAGGTGGGCGGGGCGGACCCAGCGCAGGCGGCGGCGCGGATCCGGTGCCCGGGTCCGGACCGGATTCACATCATCCATAGCGGGCGCATTTGAATCAGAGGGAATAAAGGCGCGGCGGTTCGGTACGCGGACGCGCAACCGGCATTTCAGAGGGCTGAGCGGGCGCAGGGCGTTGGGCCCGACGCCGGATCGCATCTCTCGAGCGAAACTTTTTCAGAAGGAAGGTCTCCATGTCATCCAAACTGTTGTCTGTATTGCTCGCCTTGATCACGTGTGCCGCGGTTCCGGCATTTGGCCAGGCCCCTCCTCCGGGCGGTGGCGGGCAGGGCGGTCCGGGAGGCGGCCCGGGAGGTCCCGGCGGTGGGCCGGGCGGGCGCCCCGACTTTGCCCAGATGCGCAAGATGTTTGAGGAGCGCATGAAGCAGCAGCTCGAGGTGAACGACGATCAGTGGGCCGCGATTCAACCCAAGATCGAGAAGATTCAGCAGCTTCAGCGCGATGCCTCCGGCCGCGGATTCGGCCGCGGGCCCGGCGGCCCTGGTGGTCCCGGCGGCCCGGATCAGCAACTGTCTCCCGTGCAGGAAAAGGTCAAGGCCCTGCAGGAAGCGGTCGCCTCGCCCGACGCCACGCCCGAAGACGTGAAGGCAAAGCTCGAAGCGCTCCGACACGCCAAGGCAGAAGCCAGGAAAGAACTGGCCAAAGCACAGGACGATCTGCGCACCGCTCTTAACCTGAAGCAGGAAGCCGTGCTGGTTGTCATGGGGATGCTGGACTAAGGGAAACGCAGGAGCGAACCACAGAGGCCACAGAGAGCACAGAGAAATACGAAGGCACGGCGAGAACTGCCTGATAAATGGAACTGATTGGAGTCAGTTCTCATTCAAGTCGGGGGACTCTTTGTGCCCTCTGTGTTCTCTGTTCGTTCTTCGCTTCTTGGCTTCTTGGCTGCTCGGCGCGAAGATCTGTGCGAGTCACTCGACGCCGCATCGCAGACAGTTCACGGTCAATTCCTAAGGGAAAGAAGGAACAACGAATGAACCCGATTCAATCCGCCGTCGCATCGTTCAAAAGTTATGCGTTGCCTGCCGTCGTCGGAGTGGCGGGGTGCATTGCTGTGGCGGGGCTGTTGGTCCCCGCACGGGCCGCGGAAAAGGATGCCAAGGCCGAGAAGGGGGTGGACTTTGTCAAAGACATTCAACCGATCTTTAAGGAGTCGTGCGTGAAGTGCCACAAGGCGCCGGATGCACGCGGCCCAGGCCGCGGGCCCGGCGGCCCAGGCGGCGCAGCGCCGGCCGGTGGGCCCGGCCCCGGGCCGGGCGGCGGCCCCGGTGGACGCGGGCCCGGTGGACCGGGCGGTCCCGGGCGCGGCCCGGCGGGCGGGTTCAGGCTCGACGACAAAGCCGCGGCCATGAAGGGCGGCAAACACGGGGCGGCGATCGTCCCCGGCAAAGCCGAGGACAGCCTCCTCTACAAACTCCTCACCGCCCCGGCCAAGGCCGGCGACGACGAAGTCTCCGCCATGCCCAAGGCTAAACGCGGCGAAGAGTTCAAGGCGATCCCCGACGACCAGATCAAACTCATCAAGCAATGGATCGACGAAGGTGCGAAGTGGCCGAAGCAATGACGGAGTGCCGCGGGCATTCTTGTCCGCCGTCCTCATAAGGGGCGAACGAGGATAAATTCGGACACAGACGAGTAGGATTATGAGTAGGAGTACGATTAGGATCGCGCTCTGAGGCGCATCCGGAAGCGCGATCCTAATCGTACTCCTACTCATAATCTTAATCGTCTTTTCTCTTCCGCTCATGGGCTAGGGGGGAGGGCAAACACGAGGCTCGCCCCTACCAGGAGACGCAACAATGATCGGAATCGAAACAAGACTCACCCGCCGCAACCTGCTTTGCGGCGGACTGGCCGCCGGGGCGCTCGCCCTCTTCACGCCCGGCGTCTTCGCCGAGCAGTTGGCACGCACGCCCCGGCTGACCGAGGGCCCGTTCTATCCCGACAAGCTGCCGCTAGATCAGGACAATGATCTGATCATCATCGGCGACTCGCTCACGCCCGCGGTCGGGGAGATCACCCACCTCACCGGCCGCGTGCTCGACATCAATGGCGATCCCATTAAAAACGCCGAAATTGAAATCTGGCAGTGCGACGCCAAACAGGTCTATCTCCACACGCGTGACAGTGTCCCGAAGAAGGATCAGCAGGACAAAAATTTCCAGGGCTTCGGGCGCTTCCAGACCGGATCGACCGGCGAATACCGCTTCCGCACCATCAAGCCAGTCCCCTACCCCGGCCGGCCCGCGCCGCACATTCACTTGAAGATCAAGAAGGGCGGCAAAGAGCTGCTCACCAGCCAGATCTTCATCAACGGATTCCCCGGCAATAAACGGGACGGCGTCTTCCTGGGCGTCCGCGACGTGGTGGACCGCGAACTGGTCAGCACGGATTTCGTGCCGATCAAGGAATCCAAGGTCGGCGAGCTCGCCGCCCGCTTCGACGTGGTTATCGGCCGCACGCCCGCTGACGCGGACGCGGATCATCACTGAATGATGTGCGGAGCATGGCACGGGTTTTCAACCCGTGCGTTCGGCGCAAAGTTCCAAGTGGTCCCCAATAGGCAGACATTTCAATCCCCGTTTCACGCACGGTTTTAGAACCCGTGCCGCGCAACATACCAGCCATCGCGGAACCTTTTATGACGCGATCCGGCCCCTGTGAGGAACGAACATGCGAAAAACAACTATCCTTTTGGCGGCTATTCTTGGCTCCACGGCCGTCACATCACACGCCTTGGCACAATCAGCGGGGGCCAAGCCCGACAATGCCCCGGCCAACGCTCAGGCGAAGGATTACAGCAATTCATCAGTCGTCACACGGATGATGGCATTCGACAAGAAAAAGGACGGCCGGATCACCAGGGACGAGGTGACCGACAACCGACTGCTGCGGCTCTTCGATCAGGCCGACGCAAACAAAGACGGCGTCGTCACCAAGGAAGAGCTGACGGCGCTTGCCGCGAAGCTCGAAGCGGACACGCCGCAACGCGACGGACGCGGCCGGCCGCCCGCAGGTGGCAAAGACTTCGGCCCCGGCGGACCGGGCGGGCCACCCAACGGCCCCGATGACCGCGGACCCGGCGGGCCAGATGGCGCGGGCGGGCCGGGCGGGCCTCCCGGTGGACGTCCACCGCGCGGTTTCGGCGGGCCGCCGCGACCGGGGCAGGTCTTGCCGCCCTTCCTCCGCGACCGCTTGAACCTCACCGCGGATCAGGCCAAGCAGGTGGACGACCTGCAGAAGGAAGTCGACGCGAAGCTGGCCAAGATTCTCACGCAGGAGCAGAACCAACAACTCAAGGAAATGGGGAACCGTGGACCGGGCGGGCCAGGCGGGCCGGGAGGTGGCCGCGGAGGCTTCGAGCGGCAGGGTGGCCAAGGCGGGGGTCGTCCGCCACAGCCTCCGCAGTAAAGGAGACGATTTTGCGTCCCCGCTGGATTGCCTTGCATCGCTTGGGAAGCGATGTTACGAATGCGTTACGATCCATTCCACCTTCCGCAAAGGACCCCACATGTCCAGCCGCTCGAACCGATCTTCGCGTCGTGAATTCTTGAGGAACAGTGCTCTTGCTGCCGGCGGCGCGGCCTCCGTCGGCGCTCTGGCACTGTTGAATCGTCCGGGCGCGGCCCTTCTGGCGGCGGATACGCCGGCAGGCAAGCCCAACTCTGTCTTCAACGGCGTTCGCATCGGCACCATCACCTACAGCTACCGCGGCGGCGCCAGCACCGCCGAGTACACCCTCGATTGCCTGCTCAAGGACGGCCTGAGCGAAACGGAACTCATGGACGGCCCGATCCGCGCCTTCGCCGGCATCGGCGGCGGGGGGCGCAGTCCACGAGGTGGCGGGGCGGGCGGCGATGCTCCCCCGGCTCAACCCAGTGACGCCGACCGCACCAAGCTGCGCGAAACACAGCTCGCCAAGTGCGCGCAGATTCGCAAGACGTACAACGACGCGGGGGTCAACATCCACATCCACAAATTCCCCTTCGGCCAATCGGATGAAGAGATCGACTTCAACTTCCAAGTCGCCAAGGCCCTGGGCTGCAAGGCCATCACCACAGAGCGAAATGACGCACAGGCTAAGCGACTGGCGCCCTTTGCTGACAAGCACGGCATCTGGGTGGCCTTCCACAATCACACCGACAATGTCCCGACGATGGGGGACATCGATCCGCTGTTTTCCATCGGCGATCACATCGGCTTCAACCTGGACATCGGCCACTACGTCGCCGGCACCAAAGGCAAATCGCCGATCCCGGTGCTCGAGAAGTACCACGACAAGATCATCAGCCTGCATTTGAAAGACCGCACCGCCGACGGCGGCAACCTTCCCTGGGGCCAGGGCCAGACGCCCATCAAGGAAGTGTTGCAGCTTTTGAAGAAAGAGAAGTGGCCGATCTACGCCGACATCGAGCTGGAATACAAGGTCCCGCCGGATTCTGATCCCGTGAAGGAAGTCGCCAAGTGCGTTCAGTATTGCAGGGAAGCGCTGGCATGAAGGTTAGACATGGGTGTCTCGCCCGTGCCGGCAACGCAAAGTTTTGAATGGGCTTGTTTTCCCTCGGCTCCACACGCGGGCCGCCGGGGGCCATCATGTGCAGGCTGGGCCGCAGCATGGAATTGCCTTCGCCCGAGAAAGACAGTTATCACCTGCGAGGCGAAGAATGGCTACGACCGCGAAAGTTAAACGATGGGGCAAGAGGATGGCGATTGTAATCCCCAGCCAGTTCGCCAAGTCGCACCAGATCGAAGTGGGAACGGGCATCGGCCTGGAGAGGATACGGATATTCAGGCCCAAGCGGCGACGGCATAAGTTGTCGGAGTTGTTGCGGGAATTCAAGCCGCAACATCACCACCCAGAATGGAACGTCGGCAAGCCCGCCGGGAAAGAGATCTGGTAGCGAGAGCTCTGTACACCCTTGCGTTTTGGCGTTTGCCCCCGCACGCTTAGGCTCATGCCTAATCCCATAGTTATTGCGACGTGGCCGTTCGGATTGCCCGCCTGCCAGGCGGCTTGGGAAGTGCTGTCGGCCGGCGGGGCGGCGATCGATGGCGTCGAGGCCGGGGCGACGTATTGCGAGGACGATCCGGCGGTGGATTCCGTCGGGTTCGGCGG